>CAKUCT010000060.1 GCA_934643765.1 uncultured Oscillospiraceae bacterium | reverse complement strand
TGTGATAGGGAATGGAAATATTGCTCACAACCCAATCATAGAGCGGCCGGTGCGCTTCAAACTCCAAAGAGCACAGGCTGTGCGTGATGCCCTCGAGCGCGTCCTGGATGGGGTGGGCAAAGTCATACATCGGGTAGATGCACCACTTGTCGCCCTGACGGTGATGGTGCATGTAGCGGATGCGGTAGATGACGGGGTCGCGCATGTTGAAGTTGCCGGAGGCAAGGTCAATCTTGGCGCGCAGCGTCTTCGAGCCCTCGGGGAACTCGCCGTTTTTCATGCGCGCAAAGAGGTCGAGGTTCTCTTCGACTGAGCGGTCGCGGTAGGGGGAGATGGCGGGCTTGCCGATGTCGCCGCGGTACTCGCGGAACTGCTCGGCGGTCAGGTCGCAGACATAGGCCAGGCCCTTTTTGATGAGCTCGACGGCGTATTCGTAGTCCTTTTCAAAATAATCCGAGCCGTAGAAGAAGCGGTCGCCCCAGTCAAAGCCCAGCCAGTGGATATCGGCCTGGATGGCGCCGACATACTCCGCGTCCTCTTTCGTGGGGTTCGTGTCGTCCATGCGCAGGTTGCACAGGCCGCCGAACTTTTCTGCCGTGCCGAAGTCAATGGTCAGCGCCTTGCAGTGGCCAATGTGCAGATATCCGTTCGGCTCCGGCGGGAACCGGGTGTGCACCGTCTGGCCCTCAAACTGGCCGCCGGGCGCGAGATCTTCTTCAATGAATGCGTCGATAAAATTCCGGTTTTCAAGCGGGGTGCGTTCTTCCATGGCATATATCCTCCCAGGAGTGTTAAAGTATTCTATATATAAACCAATTATCCCATTATTATAGCGGATTTTTCTCCGCAGTGCAACGGCGAAATGCGCTTTTGCGGAAGATTCTGTTAAATATATGAAATTACAGTGAAAAAATAAAATTTCCCCTTTTCAATTTCCCGAAGATATTATAGAATAGACAAAGACATCAACAAGGAGAGATAAGGCATGAGTGAACCGAAATACAAGCGGGTGCTGCTGAAGATCAGCGGCGAGGCTCTGGCGGGCGAGGCGCATCGCGGCCTTGATTTTGACGTCATCGGCGGTGTGTGCGATGTAGTCAAGCAGTGCGTGGCCCGCGGCGTGCAGATCGGCATTGTCGTCGGCGGCGGAAACTTCTGGCGCGGCGTCAAAGACGGCGGAGACCGGATGGAGCGCACGAGAGCCGACCATATGGGCATGCTTGCAACCGTAATCAACGCCCTGGCCGTTGCAGACTGCCTGGAGCAGCGCGGCGTGGAGGTGCGTGTGCAGACGGCCATTGCCATGAACCAGATCGCGGAACCCTATATCCGCAGCAAGGCCATCCGGCATTTGGAAAAGGGCCGCGTGGTGATCTTCGGCTGCGGCACCGGCAACCCCTATTTCTCGACCGACACCGGCGCGGTTCTGCGCGCGGCGGAGATCAACGCAGACGCGATTCTGCTGGCCAAGAACATTGACGGCGTGTACTCTGCCGACCCGGCCAAGGATCCGACGGCGGTCAGATACGACGAAATTTCCTATGATGAAGTGCTGGCCAAACATCTGGCTGTCATGGATTCGACGGCAACATCTCTTTCTATGGATAACCACATTCCCGTACAGGTCTTTGCGCTGAAGGATCCGGAGAACATTCTGCGGGTTGTCATGGGCGAACGGATCGGAACGATTGTTAAGGAGGAACTTTAAGATGGCAGATCTCAAGCAGTTTGAACGCAAGATGGAAAAAACGCTGGAAGTGCTCGCTTCCGATTTTGGCGCTGTGCGCGCCGGCCGCGCCAACGCGCAGGTGCTCGACCGCATTTCGGTGGAATACTACGGCACGCCGACACCGGTCAACCAGGTCGGTACGATCTCGTCTCCGGACGCAAGAACGCTCGTCATCCAGCCGTGGGACGGCTCGCTTCTGAAGGCCATTGAAAAGGCCATCCAGACCTCGGATCTGGGCATCAACCCGCAGAACGACGGCCGCGTGATCCGTCTGGTCTTCCCGCAGCTGACCGAAGAGCGCAGAAAAGATCTCACCAAGCAGGTCAAAAAATACGGCGAAGACGCCAAGGTTGCCATCCGCAATGTCCGCCGCGACGCGGTTGATTTTGTCAAGAAGGCCCAGAAGAAGGGCGAGTTGACCGAGGACGACCAGAAGAAGGCCGAAAAGGATATCCAGGATCTGACCGACAAGTACATCAAGAAGGTCGACGAGATGTGCGCGAAGAAGGATAAGGAGCTCATGGAGATCTAAACGCTTCGCGTTCCGGAAAAACCGGGGGGGTTCCGGAGAGAATGCACCCTGCGGCGCGCAGAATTTTTACGCGCTGCGCAAAAATTCCACACTTGCAGGCTGAACTGTGTTTTTTCCGCCGTACATGCCGCCGGAAAAAACAGATTTCCATCCGGTTCGCGGCGTGCGCGCCGCGAACTCTGCGAGGCTATTTATGAACGATTGACAAAGGCCGCCGATGGCGGCTTTTGTTTTGAAAGGCGAGACTATGGCAATTCTGAAAACCACCGGCGCAAAGCCGGATCCGGCGCGGCTGCCGCGCCACGTTGCCATCATTATGGACGGCAACGGCCGCTGGGCGCAGAAGCGCGGTCTTCCGCGCACCGTGGGCCACAAAGCGGGGGCGGAGACCTTCCGCCGGATCGCGACATACTGCAAGAACCTCGGGCTGGATTACCTGACGGTCTATGCGTTTTCCACGGAAAACTGGAAGCGCTCGGAAGACGAGGTTTCCACCATCATGCGCCTGTTTGAAAGCTATCTGCATGAGGCCATCGACACGATGGAGCGCGACCATATCCGGCTGAAAATTTTGGGCGAGCAGTCGCGCATCAGCCCCGAGCTTCAAAGGCTCATTGCGAAGACCGAGGAAATCTCTACGCATTACACGGGCTTTCAGGCAAACGTCTGCATCAACTACGGCGGCCGCGATGAGATTGTGCGCGCAGCCAGACGGTTTGCCGCGCTCTGCCGGGAGGGGACGTGCCAGCCGGAGGATTTGTCGGAGGCGCTCTTCTCGGGGCTTCTCGATACGGCCGGAATCCCGGACCCAGAGCTGATCATCCGCCCGTCGGGCGAGATCCGCACGTCGAACTTCCTGCTCTGGCAGTCTGCCTATTCCGAATACTATTTTACCGACGTGCTCTGGCCCGATTTTGATGAAGCAGAGCTCGACAAGGCGATTTTGGCCTATCAGGGCCGGAACCGCCGGTTTGGAGGTGCCAAATGAAACAAAGACTGCTTGTGGCGGCGGTTGGCGTGCCGGCGCTGCTGGTGATTTTGCTGGCGCTGCCGCCGGTGGCGACGACGGTGCTCGTCTGCCTGATTGCGGGCATTGCGGCGTATGAGCTGATTCACACGGCGATCAAAGAGCCGCGCCCTGTCGTCTACATACTGACCATTGCATGCGCGCTTGTCTGCGTGATCAACGTTGAACTGAGCGAGATCATCTGGCCCGCGGCGGCGTTTGTGCTGCTGACGGCGCTTTGCCTGACGGCTGTTCTGACGCACGGCAAGCCGCACGCGATGCCCTTTACGGACGTTGCGATGTGCATCCTCGCGGGCGTCATGTTCCCGGTCATGTACAGCTGCATCTGCTATCTTCGCCAGACGGGGAAGGTGCTGGTGCTGATGCCGTTTGTCGTCGCGTTTGTGGGTGATTCTGCGTCCATGCTCGGCGGCATGGCCTTCGGCGGAAAAAAGCTCTCGCCGTACGTTTCTCCTAATAAAACGATTTCGGGCTTTCTCTGCGGCCCGGTGGGAAGCGCGGCCGGAATGGTGATTCTTGGCCTCATCGAGCGGGCCGTATGGCAGTTCGATGTGCCGCTGTGGTATCTGGCGCTCATCGGCGTAGTGGCCAATCTTTTTGGCCAGCTGGGCGATCTGACGACGAGTCTGATTAAGCGTGAGGTTGGCGTCAAGGACTACAGCCATCTGTTTTTGACGCACGGCGGTATGCTCGACCGGTTTGATTCGACGCTGTTCATCGCCCCGGTCGTGTACGCCATGATGTTCCTTGCGGAGGCGATTGTATGAGCAGCTGTATTTCGATTTTGGGCTCCACCGGCTCCATCGGCAGACAGACGCTGGACGTTGTGGACAAGCTGAACCTGCGCGTCGCCGCGCTCACCGCGAACCGCGATGTCGACCGGCTCGAAGCGCAGTGCCGCAAATACCGGCCGAAGCTTGCCGCGATGATGGACGAAAGCGCTTACAAGGAATTAAAGACGCGCCTTTCGGATATGAATATAACAGTCGTACTGGGACTTGAGGGTCTCGTGACCGCGGCAAGTCTTCCCGAGGCAGACACCGTCGTCACGGCAGTGTCCGGCATGGTCGGGCTCAAGCCCACGCTCGCCGCCATCCGGGAGAAAAAGCGCATTGCCCTTGCCAACAAGGAAACCCTGGTCTGCGCGGGCGAGCTTGTCATGGAGCAGGCAAAAAAATACGGCGCGGAAATCATTCCCGTCGACTCCGAGCACTCGGCTATTTTCCAGTGCCTGATGGGAAACCACGATAAATCGCAGATCCGGCGCCTGATTCTGACCTGCTCCGGCGGGCCGTTTTACGGCATGACGCGTGAGCAGCTGGCCGGGGTCAAAAAGGAAGACGCCCTGCGGCACCCGAACTGGAAAATGGGCCAGAAGATCACCATCGACTGCGCGACGCTGATGAACAAGGGCCTGGAGGTCATCGAGGCCATGCGGCTGTATGAGCTGCCGCTGGAGAAGGTCACGGCCGTCATCCACCGGCAGTCGATTGTCCACTCGATGGTGGAGTTTACGGACGGGGCCGTGATGGCGCAGCTCGGCGCGCCCGATATGCGCATCCCGATCGGCCTTGCCATGACGTATCCAGAGCGGGCGGAGAACCCCGCGCCGGCGCTCGATCTGTTGTCCTGCCCGCCGCTGACGTTTGCGGAGATTGACGAGGCGGCGTTCCCGTGCTTCCGGCTTGCGAAGCAGGCGGCCCTGCGCGGCGGAACAGTCTGCGCGGCGATGAACGCGGCGAACGAAGAGGCAGTTGCGCTGTTTTTGCAGGGGAAGATCGGCTTTTATGATATCTCTGATGCGGTGCAGCGGGCGATGGAGCTTCCGAGCGTGCCGGAGCCGAAGCTGCGGGAGATTCTGGAAGCGGACAAAGCTGCGCGCGAGAGCGTGCGGGCAAATTATCCGGTATAATTTCGCATGTGGGACGCGGAAAAAACGCCGTGTTCCGGGCAAAAAGGTGATGCTATGTATATCCTGATCGCAATATTGATGTTCGGCTTTTTGATCTTCATCCATGAGTTGGGCCATTTTCTGGCGGCCAAGAGTCTGGATGTGCAGGTCAATGAGTTTTCCATCTGCATGGGTCCCGTGCTCTGGCAGAAGAAAAAAGGCGAGACGACCTACTCCCTGCGCGCCATTCCGATCGGCGGCTTCTGCGCGATGGAGGGAGAGGACGAGGAGTCTGACAATCCGCGCGCGTTCCCGCAGAAAAGCTGGTGGCGCAGGCTGATTATTCTTGCCGCGGGCTCGTTTATGAACTTCCTGGCGGGGTTTCTGGCGCTGGTGATTCTCTATTCCGGCGCAAGCGCCTATGCCAATGCGTCCATCAGCGGCTTTTTTGAGGGCTGCCCGCTGGAGTCTGAGCAGGGGCTGCAGGTGGGCGATGAGATCTATCAGATCGACGGCCGGAGAGTTTATCTCTATTCGGACGTCGGAACGCTTCTGGCCCGGAACAAGACGGGCGTCTATAATCTGGTTGTGCGCCGGGACGGCGAGCTTGTGAAGATTTCTGATTTTGAAATGAAGCCGCAGCTTTATACCGTAGACGGTGTGCAGGAGTATAAATACGGCCTGTATTTCGGATCAACGCCCGGCGGATTTGGCGCCTGCATCCGATACAGCTGGTACACGACGATGGACTTTGCGCGCATGGTCTGGATGAGCCTGGAGGATTTACTCTCCGGCCTTGTGTCGGTCAACGATATGTCGGGCCCGGTCGGGATTGTGTCGACGATTTCCGAGGTCGGCAACCAGTCGGAGAACGTGCGCGCGGGGCTTGAAAATGTGGCCTATCTCGGCGCGTTTATCGCGATCAACCTTGCGGTGATGAACATGCTGCCGTTTCCGGCGCTTGACGGCGGGCGGGTGTTTTTGCTGCTGGTGAACTCTGTTTTTACGCTGATTACAAAGAAGAAAATTCCCGCCAAATACGAAGCCTATGTCCACGCAGCCGGCATGGTGCTGCTGCTGGGCTTCATGGCGTTTGTAACGTTCAAGGATATCTGGAAGCTTTTCACGTAACACATAAAAAGGTGAGAGACACATGACAAAACAGATTACAGTCGGCTCTGTGAAAATCGGCGGCGGCGCGCCGGTTTCCATCCAGTCGATGCTCAATACAAAAACAACCGACGTTGAGGGCTCGCTGCGGCAGATTCGCGAGCTTGCGGCGGCCGGGTGCGAGATTGCGCGCCTGGCGGTGCCCGATATGCAGGCGGCGGAGGCGTTCGGCAAGATCTGCGATCAGTCGCCGCTGCCGCTGGTGGCGGACATTCATTTTGACTATCGTCTGGCGCTTAAGGCCGCCGAGAACGGCGCGGCCAAAATCCGCATCAATCCCGGAAATATCGGGGGAGAGGCCAGAGTCAAGGCTGTCGCGGACTGCTGCCGGGTGCACCATATTCCGATTCGCATCGGCGTCAACGGCGGAAGTCTGGATAAAGCGCTTCTGGAGAAATACGGTCATCCGACGCCGGAGGCGCTGGTGGAAAGTGCGTTTTCACACATTCGCCTGCTGGAAAAGTTCGGTTTTGACGATATCTGCGTGTCGATGAAATCAAGCTCGGTGCCGCTGATGACGAAGGCATACCAGCTGTTTTCCGCGCAGTCGGATTATCCGCTGCACGTCGGCGTGACCGAGACTGGAACGGAGCACATGGGCGTTATCAAATCCGCCATGGGCATCGGCGGGCTTCTTTGTCAGGGCATCGGAGACACGATTCGCGTGTCGTTGACGGCTGACCCCGTGCGTGAGGTCTTTGCCGCGCGCGATATTCTGAAGGCCGCGGGGCTGCGGCGTGACGGGGTGAACATTGTCGCGTGCCCGACCTGCGGCAGAACGCGCATTGACCTCATCGGGCTTGCAGGCCGCGTGGAAGAGGCGCTCAGAGACTGCAAAAAGCCGATCACCGTTGCGGTGATGGGCTGTGTGGTCAACGGGCCGGGCGAGGCGCGCGAGGCCGATATTGGCATCGCGGGCGGTGACGGCACCGGTATGCTCTTTGCCAAGGGGCAGATGCTCAAGAAGCTTCCATATGACGAGCTGCTGCCCGCCCTTCTTTCTTATATTGATACGTTATAATCTCGAGGAGTTTTCATGCAGAACCTTCCATTTGACCATCTGTTTCCCAATTTCATAAAGACGGCCGGGCTTGCGGACAAGCTGGAAGCGCTTCTGATTGAGCATGCAGCGCTGGAGCGTGAGGAGCGGAGCTTGGAACTCTGGCTCTACAGCGAGCGCTATCTTACACAGAAGGACGAGGCGGCGCTGGAAGCGGCCATGCAGACGCAGTATGCGCTGCGCCGCGTGACGGTGCACACGCATTTTCCGGAGACGCTGCTGCCGCAGATGGATTTTCGTGATCTGGCGCAGGTGTTTATCAAAGCGTATTCGCCCGCGGCGGGAAGTCTGGCCGGGGCGAAATATGAGCTTGCCGATGGAAAGCTCATCATCCGTCTGCCCGCCAACGGAAAGGCGGAGTTGGAGAAGCATATTCCAAAGGCGCAGAATTTTCTGAAGGTCAGATTCGGCGCCGCGCCGGAGATTGAAATTGCCGCGCACAGCGCGCTGGAGGGGAAGGCGCTCTTTGAAGAGACGGCCCGGCTCCGCCGCGAAGTGATGGCGCAGGCACCGGCTGTACAGGTAAAAGAGGCGGCAAAGAAGGCGGCTTCTTCGGCCTCTTCCGCGCCGGGCTCGGGCGATATGATCTTCGGCCGGCCATTTGGCGGCGAGATCGTGAAGATGAAAGACCTGAATCTGGACATGTACCGTGTGGTGGTGGCGGGCAAGGTGTTTGCCGTCAATCACCGCGAGCTCAAGAAGCGCAATGCCTGGGTCGTGAGCTTCGATGTGACGGACTATACAAGCTCTGTGCGTATCAACCAGTTCATGGAGGCCGACAAGGCAAAGCCGATTCTCTCCGGCGTGAACGTTGGCATGTGGGTGAAGATTCAGGGCAAGATGACCTTCGACCGGTACGACAACGAGATGGTCATGCAGCCGAACGCGATTGTCAAAATCCAGGCCCCCGTGCGGGTGGATACGGCGCCGGAAAAGCGCGTGGAGCTGCACCTGCATACCAATATGTCCTCCATGGATGCGCTGACCTCAGTCTTCCCGAAGGCGGGAGCCGACCGGAACGTTATCAAGCGCGCCGAGAGCTGGGGCCACAAGGCGATAGCCATTACCGACCACGGCGGGGCGCAGTCGTTCCCGAACGCGATGCACTCGGCCAAGAATATCAAGATTCTCTATGGCTGCGAAGGATATTATGTCAACGACGTTGACGACCGCATTGCCGTGCACGGCGATCTGGACGCGAGCTTTGACGATGAGTACGTGGCGTTCGATCTGGAGACGACCGGCCTTTCCTCCCAGCATGATACGATCATCGAAATCGGCGCGGCCATTATGAAGCGCGATCAGGTGATCGATACCTTCCAGACCTTTGTCGCCCCGGGAAGAAAGCTTCTTCCAAAGATCATTGAGTTGACCGGTATCACCGACAAAATGCTCGAGGGTGCGCCGGAGATTGCCGAGGTGCTGCCGAAGTTCCTGGACTTTGTGGGCGGTCGGCCCCTTTGCGCGCACAACGCGGATTTCGATGTCGGCTTTATCACGGCAGCGTGTGAGCGTCTGGGTCTGGACTTCCAGCCGACGTATGTCGATACGCTCATTCTGGCGCAGAATCTGATGCCGGACCTTGGAAAATACAAGCTGAACATTGTGGCAGACGCGCTGAGTCTGCCGGACTTCAACCACCACAGAGCTTCAGACGACGCCATTACCTGCGGGTATCTGATGATGCGCTTCTGGAAGATGCTGGACGATCAGGGAATCCATAACCTGCAGGCGGTCAATCCCAGAATGGCGGAGCTGCGCACGGGCGGGCGGATTTTCGACCGGCGCGCGAAGCACATCATCCTTCTGGCCAAGAATTCCATCGGCCTGCGAAACCTCTACCGGCTCATTTCCTACGGCAATCTCAAATATTTTAAGCGCGTGCCGATTATGCCGAAGTCCGAACTTCTGAGATGGCGCGAGGGTCTCATCATTGGCTCTGCCTGTGAGGCAGGAGAGCTGTTTCAGGCAGTCGTGAACCACAAGAGCTGGGCAGAGCTCAAGCGCATTGCAGAGTTCTATGAC
>CAKUCT010000059.1 GCA_934643765.1 uncultured Oscillospiraceae bacterium | reverse complement strand
TCTCAGGCGTACAGCAACGCATGCCGAAGCACCTGGCCATATTACATGCCCGGGAGAATAACATTCGCATCATCATGTTGTTAGTACCAATGGTGTAACGGAACGTCATTGCGTTCGCCTCCTTCCAAAAAGAATATCGCTCAAATTCGTTGCTGCTATGATACACCAATTTACCTACTGCGTCAACGGGTAAATGGGTGGCAAAATAGACAGAAAACGGAAGAAGATTGAAGAAAAATTCAATCTTATGTACAAAAACGGGCCTTTGCCTCAGCCGAGCAGGTACTGCAGCCCGCCGATCAGACCGTACACGCCGCCCACCGTCAGAAGACCGGAGACGAGCGTGCCGCCGAGAATGGCGAGCCCTGCGCGCTTTTTATCCATGCCGGTGAGGTCTGCCAACACCGAGCCGATCCAGCAGCCGACGCCCGTAAACGGGATGCAGACGCACACAAAAAGGGCTGGCGGTCCATATTTGCGGAGCTGGCCTTCGTGCCGCTCCAGCGCCTGATGCGCCTTGGCGGCCAGCTTGGAGGGCTTCTTTTTTTCGCCCGTCGGGCACTTTTTCATGCGCAGCAGAAACGGAACCGGAAGATAGGAGCCGAGGCACGTGACAAGATAGGCGAGGTACCATTTGAGCTTGACGGCGGCGGCCAGAAGAATGGCGCCCTTATTTTCAATGAACGGCAGAACGGACGCGGCAAACACGGCAAGAAGCTGCGTGAGAATACCGTCGGATGAGAGCGCGGCTGCGCTCGCGGATGCAGAAAAGACAGGTGTCATATTGGTTCACCTCTTGATTATATACATATATATTGCCGGAACGGAGCCCCTATTCTAGCACATTCTGCTCAGCACGTAAAGAGGAAATATCCGGCGCGAAAACGTTCTCAGACGCGGCGTCGTAGGTGTCCAGGAAGGAGATTTTCCGCCCACCCTGCTTGTAGGCGATGACGGTGTCCAGACACACGTTTTCCATGCTGCGGAAAATATGCGCCTCAACCTCCGGATTGGTCTTTTTGAGCTCGCGGATGAGGCCCTTGATCTGCTGGCGCTTGGATTTTGCTTCTTCGTTGGGCCGGCAGGTGGTGCAGGTGTCGGTGAAGCGGCAGGCGCACTGGATGAAGTGCAGGTCATTTGCGTCCCGCCAGGCTTTGATATCGTCCTCGCGGATGAGATACATCGGGCGGATGAGTTCCATGCCGGAAAAATTCGTGCTGTGAAGCTTCGGCATCATCGTCTGCACCTGCGCGCCCCAGAGCATGCCCATGAGAATCGTCTCAATGACGTCATCGTAGTGGTGGCCCAGGGCGATTTTGTTGCAGCCGAGCTGCCTTGCAAAGTTATAAAGATAACCCCGGCGCATGCGCGCGCAGAGATAGCACGGCGATTTTTCAACGTTATAGACCGAAGAGAAGATGTCCGACTCAAAAATCTCCGCCGGAATGCCGAGGCGCTTGAGATTGTCCTCTATGATCTGGCGGTTGGCAGGACTATAGCCGGGGTCCATGACAAGGAACTTCACCGCAAAGGGGAACTTGTTGTGAAGCTTCAGCTCCTGAAATAATTTCGCCATCAGCATGGAATCCTTGCCGCCGGAGATGCACACGGCGATGCAGTCACCGGGCTTTACCAGCTCATACTGCCGGATGGCCTTTGTGAAGTTGCACCAGATCTTTTCGCGGAAACGCTTGCGAAGACTTGTCTCCACGCGCGATTGGACATCCTCCGTCTGCTGCAGCTCCATCGCCCGGCGCAGCCAGGCGAGGTATCCGCCCGAGAGGCTGTAGGCCATAAAGCCCTCCTGCTCCAGCGCTTCGGCGGCGTCGAGGCTTGCCTCGCCGTGCGCGCAGTAGAGCACGAGCTTCTTTTCCGCGTGCTCCGCCGCGAAGGCGGAAAGCGCGTCTGGTGAAACGGCCGCGGCGCCCGGAATTGTGCCGTAGGCGCGGGTCTGCTCGCTGCGCATATCAATCAGAACATATTCAGACGGGGAAAGCGCCGCCAGATCCTGCACGCTCAGTTCCATGCTGCCTCCTTGCGGCCGCGGGGCGCGGTCGGATTTGCAAATATCGTCCCAATTCTAGCGGGAACAGGCCGATTTGTCAAATATAATTTGAGAATTGGAGAAGAAAACCTGGAAAACAGAAAATCTGCCGTGTCAGGAAGGGCCTGATACGACAGATTTTCACAAGTTAGGAAGAAACCCGGTGCACAATGGAAGGGTCAGACCGCGCGCCGGAGGGGGAGAACGGGTCCTTATTCGGCGAGCTTCTTGCCGAGCGCCTTGCAGGCGTCCAGCGCCTCGTCGTCGGGCGCTTCGCAGCACATGACGCTGTCGCAGGCAAGGTTCATGCCGTTTGCCTTGCAGTCGTCTTCCCAGGTGCGCATCCACTCGCCGTCACCCCAGCCATACGAGCCGAACAGAGCAACCGTCTTACCGGAAAGAGAGGCCTTCACGCCGTCAAACATGGGGGCAAATTCGGTCTCTTCGAGCTCCTCAGCGCCCATGGCGGGGCAGCCGAAGGCAACGGCGTCAAACTCTGCAAGCTTTGCGCTATCTGCTTCCGCGGAGGTCAGAAGGGCGGCTTCGGCGCCTGCGGCCTTCATACCCTCCAGAACGGCGTTGGCCATGGATTCGGTATTTCCGGTGCCGCTCCAGTAAACGACAGCTGTTTTTTTCATAATTTTGCTTCCTTTCTACATATGAAATTCATAAAAGACCGTGCCGCGCGAGGTAATGGCGCGGTATCGCCCTTTATCCTCAAACTGCCACGGCAAGCTGCTCAAGACTTGAGCCGGCCTGCCAGAGTTGGCAGTAGATTGCGGTGCATTTTTTATATTTTGCAAAAGCGGCCCGGGCATACGCCTCGTCGCTGTAGACCTTCCACAGACCGGAGCATTTGAACCCGCGCGCGCCGTTTTCAATGAAGCCCTTCACGTCCTCGGGCGGATAGCTCAGAAACAGGCCGATTTCATGCGGGAACTCCGCGCGCTCGCGCAGACGCCGGATGAGCGTCACGACGCAGCGCTCCGCGCTTTCGCAGCCGTAGCCTGCCTGCGAGAGCATTCTCAGCGCCAGATCGTTTTTCAGATCGCAGCGCAGCTTTGCCGGGCGGTAGAGATACAGCAGCACCTGATTGCCGCGGCAGCGCAGCGGCAGCAGGCAAAGACCCTTATGGCGCAGGCGCTGGTTCAGACTGCGCACGTCGGCAAGCAGCGCCTCGCGGCTTTCGAAGGTGGTGCAGAACAGGTTCCCGGTTTTGATGCCGGCGAGCGTCGGCGCGCACTGGCGGATAACAAGCTCCTCTGACATATCAGGCCGGGCTCCCCACGTGCTTTTCCAGAATCCCGCGCAGCGCGGAAAGCGAGCTCGTATGGCAGCGTTCGATGATGGTCGGCTGACCCTTGATTTCGCTCAGCGCGCCCTGAACCATCTTGTGGGACATTGTGCTGGTAAAGAAAATCATCAGATCGGGGCTGCCCATTTTTTTGCGCAGGCCGCCGCCGGGCTTCGTGAAAATTTTGCTCTGACATTGGTAGCTGTCGCACAGATCTTTATAGCGGCGCTCCATACATTCGTTGCCGCCGAGAATCACAATACTCATATGAGGCTCCTTTCTTTAGTTAGAGTAGTTTAACCAATGCACTGAAAAATATGCGTCCGCGGACGCAGGTTTTTGTTCGAAATTTGAGTTAGATAAATCTAACTTGCGGCTATCATAACAGCTTTCCGGCGAAATGTCAAGCCCCGTATTTTGCAGTTGTTACCAAAGTGTTAAAAGACGGCGCTTTTGGTTGACGCGCTGCAGAGAGCATACTAAAATGGATAAAAAATATGCCGGCAGCGGCAGAATTGTACAGAAACCGGCCGCGTGGATGCGATTTTTGCTGACGCGCCCAGAAGGAAACGATCTTACATGGAACAACAGGAACAACAAAAAAAGATGGCGCCTGCGCAGCTTGGCCTGACGGAGCGTGAGGCGCAGGCACGCATGGCGCAGGGCCGCGCGAACCGAACCAGCGACACCGGCGGCAAGACGGCGGGAGAAATTATCAAGAGCAATGTTCTGACCTATTTCAATCTGATTTTCGCGATCATCGCGGTGCTTTTGTGCCTGGTCGGCTCGTACCGGAATCTGACGTTTTTGCCAGTTGTCATCGGCAACACGCTCATCGGCATCATTCAGGAGCTGCGAGCCAAGCGGACGCTTGAAAAGATGAGCCTTCTCAACGCGCCGCACGCCGTGGTTGTGCGGGACGGCGTACAGCGGAAGATTGCCGCTGAGGAGCTGGTGCAGGGGGACGTGATCGTCCTGTCCGCGGGCGATCAGATCTGCGCCGACGCGAGCGTCCTGGATGGCACCATCCAGGTCAACGAGGCGCTTTTGACCGGCGAGTCTGATGAAATTGAAAAAGTGCCCGGCAGCAGCCTGCTCTCGGGCAGCTTTGTCGTCTCCGGGCGCTGCTTTGCCCGGCTGGAGCAGGTCGGCGACGCGTCTTATATCGCGCAGCTGACCCGGCAGGCCAAGAAGACAGACAGCACCGAGCAGTCGGAAATGATCCGCTCGATCAACCAGGTTGTTAAGTGGATCGGCATTGCAATTATCCCGATCGGCATCATTTTGTTTGTGCAGGGGTATTTTTTCAACCACGAGACGGTGCAGAAGAGCGTGGCCTCCGCCGTTGCGGCCATTATGGGCATGATCCCGGAGGGACTCTATATGCTCACAACCATTGCGCTCGTGCTCGGCACGATGCGCCTGGCCCGGCGGAAGGTTCTGCTGCATGATATGAAGAGCATCGAAACGCTGGCGCGGGTCGATGTGCTCTGTGTGGACAAGACCGGAACAATCACTGAACCCGGCATGTGTGTGCGGGAGGTTCTGTGCTTTGAGAAAAGCAGAACGGAGCAGTTCGACGAGCAGGCCCTGCAGGATTTGCTGGCGGACTACTGCCTTGCCACGCAGGACGACAACGCAACCATGCAGGCGCTGCGGACATTTTCGGAAAACTGGCGCATGGAACATCCGGGCGAAGCGAAAATCGCGCTGGATGTGCAGCCGTTTTCCTCGTCCAAAAAATATTCCAGTGTCACCTTTGAGACCGGAACCTACCTTCTCGGCGCGCCGGAGTTCGTATTGAAAAACACCTTTGCCGCCGTGGCGGCGGAGCTGAAGCCATACATGGACGCGGGCCTGCGCGTGCTGCTTCTGGCCCGAGGAAAGCCGCAGGTGCAGGAGCCGGAGCCGCTTGGCTTTGTGGTGCTCTCCAACCCTATTCGGGAAAACGCGAAGCAGACGTTTGCCTATTTTGCGGAGCAGGATGTCTGCGTGAAGGTCATCTCCGGCGATAACCCGCGTACGGTTTCGGAAATTGCGAAGCAGGCCGGCATTGCAAACGCGGAGAAGTTTGTCGACGCGGCGCTTCTGGATACCGATGAAAAGCTGGCGCGCGCGGCGGAAAGCTATACGGTCTTTGGCCGGGTTACGCCCGCGCAGAAGCAGAAGCTGGTGCAGGCCATGCAGTGCGCGGGCCATACGGTCGCGATGACAGGCGACGGTGTCAACGACATTCTGGCAATGAAGGATGCCGACTGCTCGGTCGCCATGGCTTCCGGCAGCGAGGCCGCCGCGCAGGCGGCGCAGGTGGTGCTGCTGGACTCCGATTTTGCGCATATGCCGGATGTGGTGCTGGAGGGGCGGCGCGTGGTCAATAATATTGAGCGCTCGGCGAGCCTGTTTCTGGTCAAGAATCTGTTTTCGCTGCTGCTGTCGGTCTTCTCGGCGGTGTTCCTGCTGACGTATCCGCTGGAGCCCGCACAGATTTCCCTGATCAGCATGTTCACAATCGGCATTCCGGGGTTCCTGTTGGCGCTGGAGCCGAACCACGCGCGCATCAGCGGGCATTTTCTCAAAAAGGTTCTGCTGCGCGCTATGCCCGCCGCGCTGACCGATGTGCTGGCGGTCGGGGCGCTGGTGGTGTGCGGGGCGGTGTTCGGTCTGCCGGACGGCGATATCGCGACGGCGGCGACGATGCTGCTGGCCGTGGTCGGGTTTATGATTCTCATCAAGATCAGCCATCCGATGACAAAGATGAAGTACGCCATTGTCGCGGTCAATATCGCGGGGCTTATCTTCTGCGGCATTTTCCTCAAGCAGCTGTTTGCGCTCAGCGCGATGTCGCGCATCTGCGTGCTGTTGATGATTGTCTTCGCGTTTGCTGCGGAGTCGATCTTCCGGAACCTTTCGGCGCTGTTTGAGTTTGCGGAGGAGAAAATCACGGCTCTGCGGGAAAAAATCCGCCAGAGAAATTAGCGGACAATATCTGCGCGGTCTTTCGCCCGGCGGGCGAAAAGGCTGCCGGGTTTCCTGCAAAGATGCCTGCCGGAAAAGGCTTTGCCTTTTCCGGCAGTTTGTATTATAATAGCACCAACACCCTAGGATAGTCCGGGGAAGCCGGACATGGAAGGAGGCAGCGATTGATGAAGGTGCTTGTTGCGATGAGCGGCGGCGTGGACTCCAGCGTGGCGGCGGGGCTTTTGCGCAGGCAGGGACATACCTGCATCGGCGCGACGATGAAGCTGTACCACAATGAGGACGCCGGGATTCCGCGCAGCCATACGTGCTGCTCTCTCGACGATGTGGAAGACGCCAGAAGCGTGTGCTATAAGCTCGGCATGCCGTATTATGTGTTCAATTTCTCGGATGATTTCGGCGAAAAGGTCATCGACAAATTTGTCCGCAGCTATGAGGCTGGCATGACGCCCAATCCGTGCATTGACTGCAACCGCTATATGAAGTTTGACAAGCTCTATGAGCGGGCAAAGATTCTTGGCTGCGACCATGTGGCGACGGGCCACTACGCGCGCATCACGCAGGAAAACGGAACATACCAGCTGCGCAAGGCGTTGGACGATACGAAGGACCAGAGCTATGTGCTCTACGATATGACGCAGGAGCAGCTGGCTGCGACGCTGTTCCCGCTTGGCGAGATGCGCAAGACAGACGCGCGCGAGCTTGCCCGGGCGTCGGACTTTATCAATGCCGACAAGCCGGACAGCCAGGATATCTGCTTTGTGCCGGACGGGGACTATGCCAAGCTCATTGAGCGCCGGACAGGCAGAAAGGCCGCGCCCGGAAACTTTGTGGACAAGAACGGAAAAATTCTCGGCCGTCACGAGGGCATCATCCGCTACACCATCGGCCAGCACCGGGGGCTCGGCCTGAGCCTTCCGGATAAGTATTACGTCTGCGAGATCCGGCCGCAGGACAATACGGTTGTCCTGGGCGAAAGCCGGGATCTGTTCCACCGGCAGGTGCGAGTGACCGATATGCACTGGATCGCGGGCAGCGCGCCGGGCGCGGCGTTCCGCTGCAAGGCGAAGCTGCGCTACCGCCATCCGGAGCAGGACGCGCAGGTGCGCGTGCTGGACGACGGAACCGTGGAGCTGCTCTTTGACGAGCCACAGCGCGCCCCGACGCCGGGGCAGTACGCCGTTTTGTATGACGGAGACATTGTGCTGGGCGGCGGCGTGATCGCCGGCACGGGCACACAGCAAACCGAGGAGGCAGACAAGCTTTGATATCCACAAGAGGACGCTACGCCATCCGGGTGCTCATCGATCTGGCAGAGCACCGGGGGCAGCTGTATATTCCAATGAAAGAGGTTGCCAAGCGGCAGGAGATCTCGCTCAAATATCTCGAGAAGATTATGCCGCTTCTGAGCAAGGCCGGCCTTGTCGAGGGCCAGCACGGAAAGGGCGGCGGCTACCGCCTCAGCCGGGAGCCGGAGCAGTACCGCATCGGAGAGATTCTACGGCTGACGGAGGTTGATCTGGCGCCGGTTGCGTGTTTGTCCGGGCCGGTCAATACCTGCCCGCGGGCGGCATTCTGCCGGACGCTTCCGATGTGGCAGAAATATAACCAGATGACAAACGAATTCTTTGACTCGATCACCATCGCCGACCTCATGCAGCGCGAAAGCGGCGGGGATTACGTCATCTGAAACATGACAATCGGGGCTGCGGCGCGTCATTTGCCGGACGGAGCCCATGCGAACGGTAGCCCCCCAGGAAGGCTTTCAGCAATATTTACTAAAATTTTCAGGACTTTTTGGCAGAACCGCTTGACAAACGCGGCTGCCTGTGCTATTGTTTAACCAACCTACCAGAATAGTAGACAGATAGGGATAAAAGCTTCCGCTTTTTCGGCGGCTTCCCGGACTTTTGGAGGACAAAACGATGAGACCAATCTTTGAGACGATGCTTCGCGCGAACTTCCGCAACGGCCGAATGTGACGCTGGCCTGTTGTAAATTAAGAAGAAAGCTGAACAAAATCAAAAAGAATAAAGGAGAATTGTTATGTCCAACTATAAATTTGAAACACTGCAGCTGCATGTCGGCCAGGAGCAGGCCGATCCCACCACCGATTCCAGAGCGGTTCCGATTTACGCGACCACTTCTTACGTGTTCCACAATGCCCAGCACGCGGCAGACCGTTTTTCGCTGCGCGATGCCGGCAACATCTACGGCCGTCTGACGAACTCGACGCAGGATGTCTTTGAAAAGCGCATTGCGGCTCTGGAGGGCGGTGTTGCGGCGTTGGCGGTGGCCTCGGGCGCGGCTGCGATTACCTATACCATTGAGGCACTTGCCCAGCAGGGCGACCACATTGTCTGCCAGAAGACGGTCTACGGCGGCACGTATAACCTGCTTGCCCATACGCTCAAGGCCTTCGGCGTCACAACGACGTTTGTCAACGCCCACGATCTTGCCGAGGTAGAAGCGGCCATCCAGCCGAACACCAAGGCCGTCTACCTTGAGACGCTTGGCAACCCCAACAGCGACATTCCCGACATCGATGCGATCTCTGAAATTGCCCACAAGCACGGTCTTCCGGTTGTGGTCGACAATACCTTCGGCACCCCGTATCTCATCCGCCCCATCGAGCACGGCGCAGACATCGTTGTCCACTCGGCGACGAAGTTCATCGGCGGCCATGGCACGACGCTTGGCGGTGTGATCGTTGACTCCGGCAAGTTCGACTGGAAGGCCAGCGGAAAATTCGGTCTGATCGCGGACCCGAACCCCAGCTACCACGGCGTTTCGTTTGTAGACGCAGCGGGCCCGGCGGCATTTGTGACCTATGTGCGCGCAATTTTGCTGCGTGACCAGGGCGCGGCCATCTCTCCGTTTGCAGCGTTCCTGCTCCTGCAGGGCACAGAGACGCTCTCCCTGCGCCTCGAGCGCCACGCAGAGAACACGAAAAAGGTCGTGGAATACCTCGCGAAACATCCGAAGGTGCAGAAGGTCAACCATCCGTCGCTGCCTGATCACCCGGATCACGCGCTCTATGAGCGTTATTTCCCGAACGGCGGCGCGAGCATCTTCACCTTTGAAATCAAGGGCGGCCAGGAAGCGGCCTTCCGCTTCATTGACAACCTGGAGATTTTCTCCCTGCTGGCAAACGTTGCAGATGTGAAGTCCCTGGTGATTCACCCGGCGACCACCACGCATGCCCAGCTGACCGAAGAAGAACTTCTCGATCAGGGTATCACCCCGTCCACCATCCGCCTTTCCATCGGCACGGAGCACATTGACGATATCCTTGCAGATCTGGAAAAGGGCTTCGCGGCGGTCTGAAAGACCGTCAAATAAGCGTTGCTTGTTTGACGATAGATGCGCGCCGCACCGCGCGTCCATGTTTTTGCTAATCTTGCGTCAGCTGACAGGGGCATGCGTGGTTTTTCGCGGGTCAAAAAGGCATCTGGCGTCGTTATCCTCGTCAATGGGCGCCAGCCCATCTTCCTCGTCTGCCTGGCAACTGCCATTTATCCTCCGCGAAAAACTCCGAAGGACTTGCCGGCCGGTCTGGGGCGTTGTCTGCAAGGCAGCGGACGAAGGCTTGCTGACGCA
>CAKUCT010000058.1 GCA_934643765.1 uncultured Oscillospiraceae bacterium | reverse complement strand
GTATGATGGCGAGTACATCTTCTCTTCGTCCGTCGATGTCAACGAGCTTCGCCGCCAGATCGGCATGGTGTTCCAGAAGCCGAATCCCTTCCCCATGAGCATCTATGATAACATTGCCTACGGCCCCAGAACCCACGGCATCAAGAACAAGGCAAAGCTGGACGATATCGTGGAGCGTTCGCTCCGCGGCGCTGCCATCTGGGACGAGGTCAAAGACCGGCTCAAGAAAAACGCGCTGGGCCTGTCCGGCGGCCAGCAGCAGCGGCTCTGTATCGCGCGGGCCCTGGCCGTGGAGCCCCGGGTGCTTCTGATGGACGAGCCGACAAGCGCCCTTGACCCCATCTCCACCTCCAAAATTGAAGACCTTGCCATGCAGCTCAAGGAGCACTACACGATTGTTATCGTCACGCATAACATGCAGCAGGCCGTCCGTATCTCGGATTATACGGCGTTTTTCCTGCTCGGCGAGCTGGTAGAGTACGGGCAGACCGAGAAGATCTTCTCGCAGCCTGAGGACAAGCGCACCGAAGATTACATCACAGGGAGGTTTGGATGATGAGAAACCGTTTTGAACAGCAGCTGGCGCAGCTGAACAGTGAAATGATCCGTATGGGCGCACTGTGTGAGGAAGTCATTGCCCTTGCCTCCAAGGCGCTGAGCGAGGGCGACATGCAGCTGGCCCGGAAGGTCGGCCCGCTGGACGCCGAAATTGACCAGAAAGAGCGCGCCATTGAGGCGCTTTGCCTGCGGCTTTTGCTGCAGCAGCAGCCCGTTGCCCGCGACCTGCGGCAGATCTCCGCCGCGCTGAAAATGATCACGGACATGGAGCGCATCGGCGACCAGGCAGAGGATATCGCAGAGATTATCCTGTATCTGGGCGGCCGTCAGGCAGAGCACGACGATCTTCTGCAGCAGATGGCCCGCGCAGCCATTACCATGGTCACAAACAGCGTCGACGCCTTTGTCAAGCGCGACACGCATCTAGCTGAACAGGTCGTGCGCTCCGATGATACCGTCGACTGTTACTTTGATGAAGTCAAGCAGGGCCTAATCCAGAAAATCGCCGTCTCCCCCGCCGACGGCGCGTATTATCTGGATTCTCTGATGATTGCAAAATATTTTGAACGTATCGCCGACCATGCGGTCAATATCGCCCAGTGGGTGGTCTTCTCCGTGACCGGCGTACACAAGGAGGATCATGTATGATCTGGTGTGTGGAAGACGACGCCAGCATCCGCGACATTGAGGTCTACGCGCTGCAGTCAACCGGCTTTGAGGCGCAGGGCTTTGAAGATGGGATGGCGTTCTGGCAGGCGCTGCAGACGCAGACGCCGCAGCTCGTCGTTCTGGACGTGATGCTGCCGGGCCTGGATGGGATTACGCTTTTGAAGCGCATGAAATCCACCCCCGCGCTCGCCTCCATTCCCGTCGTCATGGCAACGGCCAAGGGCGCGGAATACGATAAAATCCAGGGACTTGACCTGGGCGCGGACTATTATCTCACAAAGCCCTTCGGAGTAATGGAACTGGTCTCATGCGTGAAGGCCGTGCTCCGGCGCTGCCAGCCGGAAAAGCCCGCGCATCTTCTGCAGTGCGGCGGACTTTGCCTGAACCCGGAAGAACACACCGTCACAGCCGACGGTGCGCGCGTGGAGCTGACCTATAAGGAGTTTGAGCTGCTGCGGCTGTTTTTGCTCCATCCCGGTATGGCCTTTACGCGCGACCAGCTGATGGAAAAGGTCTGGGGCACAGATTATTACGGAGAAACACGCACGGTCGACATGCACATCCGCACGCTTCGCCAGAAGCTTGGAAGCTATGGCGACCGGATTGAAACGGTGCGCAATGTCGGCTACCGTTGGGAGGCAACCACATGACAAAAAAGATTTTCCGCTCCATTGTATTTGCCGCGGCCTGCGTGCTGCTGGCAAGCCTGGTTATCATTATGGGCTGCCTGTACGATTATTTTGCAGGCGTTCAGGCCCAGGAGCTGCAGAGTGAGCTTGCACTGGCAGAGACCGGCGTCGAGCAAAGCGGCACGCAGTATCTGCAGTCTGCGCCGTCCGACCGCTGCCGCTTGACCTGGATCGCAGCAGACGGCACCGTGCTCTATGACACACAGACAGATGCATCGACGCTTGAAAACCATGCCGGACGCGAAGAGGTACAGCAGGCACTAACAACCGGCGAAGGCAGCAGCACGCGTTACTCCGCGACGCTTCTGGAAAAAACGACCTACTACGCAAAGCGCCTGACGGACGGCACCGTTCTTCGTATCTCCGTCTCGCGCCAGACGCTCGGCACGCTGGTGCTCGGCATGCTGCAGCCAATTCTGATCGTCGCGCTGGCCGCGCTGGCGCTCAGCGCTGTCCTTGCGCGGCAGCTGGCCCGCCGGATTGTCGAGCCCCTCAACGCCATCGACCTTGACCATCCGCTCGACGTCGACGCGTATGAGGAGATTTCTCCCCTGCTCGGCCGCATCAACTGCCAGCATCTGCAGATTTCCGACCAGATGCGAGAGCTGCAGAAAAAAACAGACGAGTTTGCCCACATCACCGCCAGCATGCAGGAGGGGCTCGTCCTGCTCGACAACAAGGGCACGGTGCTCAGCATCAATTCCGCCGCGCAGAAGCTCTTCGGCGTAGACAGCTCGTGCGTGGGCCGTGATTTTCTGACTGTCGATCGAAGCTCCGATGTGACGCAGGCCATCTCCCTTGCCCGCAAAACCGGGCACAGCGAGACCCGCGCGGAGCTTGCCGGGCGCATCTACCAGTTTGATATCAGCCGCATTGACTCCGACGGCGAGGCCATCGGAGCGGTGCTTCTCTCGTTTGACATCACCGAGCGCGAAACCGCCGAACAGGCCCGGCGCGAGTTTACGGCCAACGTCTCGCATGAGCTCAAAACGCCGCTGCAGGGTATCATCGGCAGCGCCGAGCTTCTGGAAAACGGCATGGTCAAGCCCGAAGACACCCAGCGCTTTGTCGGCCACATCCGCCAGGAGGCAGAGCGCCTGGTCGCGCTGATCGGCGATATTATCCGCCTGTCGCAGCTCGACGAGGGCATGGAGCTTCCGCGCGAGCCGGTGGAGCTTCTGAGTCTTGCAAAGGAAGTGGCAAGCGATCTGCACGCGGCGGCTGAAAAGAAGCATGTCTCCATCTCCGTCGACGGCGAAACCGCGTCGGTAAACGGCGTGCGCCGGCTGCTCTATGAGACCGTCTATAACCTCTGTGACAATGCCATCCATTATAACCGCGAAAACGGCAGCGTCCGCATCCACGTTGAAAGCATGAACGGCAGCGCCGTCATCAGTGTCCTCGACACCGGCATCGGCATCGCACCCGAGCACCAGAGCCGGATTTTCGAGCGCTTCTACCGCGTCGATAAGAGCCATTCGAAAGCCTCCGGCGGCACCGGCCTTGGCCTTTCGATCGTTAAGCACGCCGTACAGTACCACGGCGGCAGAATTGATCTGGAGAGCGAGCCCGGCCGCGGCACGGAAATCCGCGTCACGCTTCCCAAATAATCATAAACATGAAGCCCGGCAGGATAACCTGCCGGGCTTCATGTTTATTATCAAAAATTGCACCTCGCCACGCGCATAATTTGTGCGCATGCGCGCCCAAATTCCACACTCGCGAGGCGAGCAGAATTTTTTGCCACGCGCAGGTCGCGGCAAAAAATAGATTAACATTTTATTTCGCCCTGCGGGGCGAAACTCTGCGAGGCTTTTCAGCGTTCTGTGATTTTACGTTGATTTTACAAAAAAGTGCTTTTCAAATTCACAAAAGCCTGTTAAGATACAAGCGTCAGTTGACAAGGGCACACGCGCTTGCGGGTCAGGCTAAGCCGCCGTCTGCTGCGTTATCGTCCTTGACTTACGCCAGTAAGCCTGCGTCCTCTGCCTTGCCGGCGACGTCCCAGCCTGGCCGGCAAGTCCTTTGGAGTTTTTCGCGGAGGATAAACGGCAGCTGGCCAGACAGACGAGGAAGATGGGCTGGCGCCCATCGATGAGGATAACGACGCCAGAGGCCTTTTTGACCCGCGAAAAACCACGCGTGCCCTTGTCAACTGACGCAGCTGTAAAGAGAATTACAAATCAAAATAAACAGCTGAGCAGAAGGAACTCAGCAAACGAAGGAGGAATGTTATGGACGAATTACAAGTTAAATTGGAAGAAGTACGAGCAAAGCAGGGCTTTATCTGCGACATGGACGGCGTGATCTATCACGGCAACCGGCTGTTGCCGGGTGTGAAGGAATTTGTCGATTGGCTCTACGCGGAAAACAAGCATTTTCTGTTTCTGACAAACTCATCGGAGCGTTCTCCGAAGGAACTGCAGCAGAAGCTTGGCCGCATGGGACTGGATGTGGACGAGAGCCACTTCTATACCAGCGCATTGGCGACGGCCCGCTTCATCAGCTCTCAGGCCCCCGGCTGCAGCGCATATGTCATCGGCGGCGCGGGACTCATCATGGCGCTGCACGACGAAGGCATCACGATGAACGATGTCGACCCCGACTATGTAATCATCGGCGAAGTAAACTCTTATAACTACGAGAACATTCTCAAGGCTGTGCGTCTGGTTCTCAAGGGCGCCAAGCTCATCGGCACAAACAGCGACCTCACCGGTCCCGCTGAAGACGGTATTATCCCGGCCTGCCGGGCAATGATCGCTCCCATTGAAATGGCGACAGGTCAGACCGCATACTTTGTCGGCAAGCCCAATCCTTTGATGATGCGCACGGGTCTTCGGATTCTGGGTGTGCACTCGGAAGACGCCGTTATGATTGGCGACCGCATGGATACCGACATGGTGGCCGGCATTGAAACGGGCCTGGACACGGTTCTGGTGCTCTCCGGCGTGACCGACCGCAGCGATATCAAGAAGTTCCCCTACCGGCCAAGACTGGTGCTGAACGGCGTCGGCGACATTGCAACGAAGGCAGAGAAGTAACGAAAATCAAATACCAGCGAAAAGCCTGAGGCAGACTGCCTGCAGGCGCGTTTTGCGTGTTCAGAAGGTTTTTTCTCCGGTATTTTTGTGAATTTCTACAGAAACGGCGCTAAACCGCCCTTTTGTGAAATCTGAACCTTGCGCGATGTTCCCCTGCGTATTATAATTGCCTCATCATAACGCGCCTGCCGCTGCGGCAGGCGGCTGTTTTGCGCGCCCGCGCAAAAAATAATGGAGGATTTTTCTATGGAACAGATTTATCATTTTTCCGCGCCCGGCCGGACGGAAATCGGCGGCAACCACACCGATCATCAGCACGGCTGTGTTCTGGCGGCGGCTGTTGATATGCAGACCACGGCGGAGGTTACGCTGAACGGCGAAAATGTCATCCGCGTCGACTCTGAGGGCTTCTCCCCCGTGTGCGTCGATCTTTCCGATCTTTCTGTGCACGAGGAAGAAAAGAACACCACAGCGTCGTTGATCCGCGGCGTGGCCGCGGCGTTCCAGGCACGCGGCTGCAAGCTGCAGGGCTTTGATGCGAAAGTGCGCTCAACAGTGCTCCCCGGCTCCGGCCTCTCCAGTTCCGCCGCCTTTGAGGTGCTCATCGGCCGGATTCTCAACGGGCTGTTCTTTGAGAACAAGCTCTCCGCCATTGAGATTGCCCAGATCAGCCAGTACGCGGAAAATGTCTACTTTGGCAAGCCCTCGGGTCTGATGGACCAGATGGCCTCCAGCGTCGGCGGCCTGGTGTTCATCGACTTTGCAGACCCGGAAAAGCCGGTCGTGGAAAAGGTCGACTTTGATTTTTCGCACTGCGGCTATACCCTTTGCACCATCGACTCCGGCGCGAGCCACGCCGATCTGACCGACGAGTACGCGGCCATGCCGGTTGAAATGAAGCAGGTTGCGGCGTTCTTCGGAAAGGCGGTTCTGAACGAAGTCAATGAAGCGGAATTCTACGAAAAAATTTCCGACGTGCGCAAAGCCTGCGGCGACCGCGCCGTGCTGCGCGCGATGCATTTCTTTGACGAGAATCAGCGCGTGCGCCTGCAGATCCGCGCGCTGCGCAATGACAATTTCGCCGCTTTCCTGAACTACGTCAACGCCTCCGGCAGTTCTTCCTGGGTGAAGCTGCAGAACGTGACGGCGCTCGGCGCGGTGGAGCATCAGGAGATGGCCTTTACCATCGCGCTGTGCAAGAAGCTCCTTGGCGGCGAGGGCGCTGTCCGTGTCCACGGCGGCGGCTTTGCCGGAACGGCGCTGGCCTTTGTGCCGAATGACCGCTTCGCCGCGTTCAAACATGACGTTGAGCGCGTGCTCGGCGACGGCGCCTGCCATCCGCTCAAGATCAGCTGAAAACTGCAGGCCAATGTGCCAGTTCATCAAACTTTGCATATCTCTAGTGTGCCGCGGGTATCCCGCGGCACTTTTTTATGCGTTCTCGGCGATGCTTGAGAGCGCGGCCATGTCCAGAATTTCAAACTGCCCCCGGCGGCAGACAATCACGCCTTCTCGCTGCAGATTGCCAAGAAGCCGCGACAGCGCGCAGCGGTTCATTCCCAGCCGCTGCGCCATCTGCTCGCGCGTGAGCCCGGTGTGGATGAGATTCTCGTTTTCCCCGCCGCTTTTCTGCAGCAGCCACACGCAGAGCCTTGTCCTGCCGTCCGGGATTTCCAGACAGCGCACCTGCCGCTGCAGCGCCCAGTATTTTTCGGAGATTTCCGCCAGCAAATTTGCCAGCAGCTGCGCGCACTGCGCGCCGTCTCCGCTGGCGCAGCGATCCAGCAGCGCGTCGAGCGATAAGAACAAAATTTTCCCCGCCCGGCCCATCCGCAGCTCCACCGGGCTGCCGACTGTTTTCGCCGACATCAGAATTTCTCCGAACAGCCCGCCCTCGACATGCACGGCGGCCAGGCTCTGCTGGCCGTTTGCGCTGTAGTGCCATGCCTCCACGCGCCCGGAGAGGACAATGCCGGCCTGGTGCACGCGCGCGCCCATCGGCCAGAGCAGCGCCCCCTTGGCAAACTCCGCCACATGCGGCTGCAATCGCTCTAAAAGCTCGCACAGCGAAGCTTCCGTAAAGCTGCGGAACAGGCGCATCCGCATCAGGATTTCCACCTCCGCTTTTGTCATAAGAACCTCCTCCTTTTGTTGCATTTGCAACATGTTTTTTCTTCAGTATAGCTATAATAAAGAAAAAATCAAGTCTGGAGGAACTTCCTATGAAAAAAACAACCTGGATTGCGCGCACGGCCCTGTGCCTGGCGCTTCTGATCTGCCTGCAGTTCGCAACGAAAAGCATGGGCCAGTTTGTCACCGGCTCGTGCGTGAACCTGGTGCTTGCGATGGCGTCCATTCTGGGCGGCGTCTGGTCGGGGCTCACGGTTGCGATTGTCTCGCCGTTCTGTGCTTACGTCCTTGGTATCGGCCCTGCCTTTTTCCAGCTTGTGCCCTGTGTCGCGCTCGGAAACGCCGTCTACTCGCTCGTGTTCGGCCTGCTCGTATCAAAGCCCCTGCTGCAGAAAAAGCTCCTTCCGGCGCTTGGCCTGATGGTGCTCGCGGCGCTTGCCAAATTCGCGGCGCTCTATGTGGTGCTGGTCCGGCTTGTCGCGCCGATGATTGTCCCGGCAGCAAAGCTCCCGGTCGTCACGGCCTCGTTCACCTGGCCGCAGCTGGTCACGGCCTGCATCGGCGGGCTTCTTGCCTGCCTGATCGGCCCGGTCGTCTACCGGGCTGTTTCCAAGGGAAAATAAGGCAAAATATTCCGTCGGTTTACGTAATTTATGCTTGCGTTTTGTAACTTCTTGTATTATAATTGTTACATAAACGGGTGTTATTTCCAATTCACATCTGTTTCATTTTGTTTTTACGCATGCAGTTTTTTAATTAGGCTGCATTTTCCCCTGCGAAAAAAACATTGATTTCAGGAGGATGTTTATGAAACGCAAGCTTTTATCGGCCATTCTGGCTCTGTGCATGGTCTTCTGCCTGCTGCCCACAATGGCGCTGGCTGATGACAGCACCAGCTACATCACCGTCGGCGGTATTGCTGGTTTCTCTGACCGGCAGTTCGATTCTTTTGAAGCGGCTTACACTGCAATCAAGCCGGAGCTTGAAAATCTCGGCGGCCTCGGCCAGGAACCAGCTTCCAATAGCGCCTTTGACGCCCTGTTTACCAATCAGGACGCCAACGGCAGCGCCACGATTACCTACACCATCCACGGCGCGGCAACCTATGATGAAACCAGCCTGTCCCATCTTCTGACCATGGGCAGAGCAGCCTCTCATTACAGCACCGAGCGCCACCTCATCAAATTCAAGTTTGTCGGCGCGGATGAAAATCGCGGCGCAACGTTGGCCGTCAACAGTGATATCACCCTCCCCTATGAGTGGTGGGATGGCGATACTACAGCAGCTGCTATCAGCTTTGAGAATCTGACCATTACCGGCAGTGCGCCGCACCGTCTGTTTGCAACGCAGGCATATCTGCAGCATCTTGACTTCACCATCAACAACTGCACGCTCACCGGTATCAAGGTCTACGGTTACGTCAACACTACCGGCAGCTACACCATCACCAACAGCACACTTGACGGCACCGGTACGGCTTCCGACGCATACGCCATCCACCTGCAGGGCAGCAGCACGGATCCTCTGCAGATCAACATCAGCGGTAACGACATTTCCGGCTATGACCGCGGCATCAACATCGATCAGTCAACCGCAAACGCCACCATTTCCGGCAATACGATCTCTGTAAAAGATTCGAACCGCTCCTGTATCCAGCTGACAAAGCTTGCCGAGACCACAGTCTCCGACAACACCCTGAATCTGACCGGCGGCAACGCCTTCACCTTCCATGGAAATCTTGCAGAAAACTCAAAGATCACCATCAACAACGGCAACAAAATTCTTGGCACGGGTCATCTCATCTATGATAATACAAATAACGAGATCGACCTGACCTTTGAAAACAATCTCATTGCCCCGACGGTTGACAAGACCAGCGGCATCTATAACGGCGAAGAAAAGCCCCTGACCGACGCTGTCAAGGAAATCATTCAGGAAGCCACCAAAGACGATCTGATCAACGTCATCCTTCCGCTGATTCCGTCCCTCTCCCCCTCCAAGACCATTGTCCCCGCGCTCAATACCGCCGATCATACGGCCTATGTCGCGGGCTATCCGAACGGAACCGTCAGCCCCTCGGGTAGCATCACCCGCGCCGAGACCGCGGCAATCCTCTTCCGTCTGATGACCAAGGAATCGCGCAAGGAATTCTACGCAACGTCGAACCGCTTCTACGATGTCTCTGACGGCGCCTGGTACAACACCTATGTGTCTACGCTTGCGCGCGCCGGTGTTATCGTTGACAGCTCCAACGGCTACTTCCGTCCGGACGACGCCATCACCAGAGCGGAACTTGCCTCCATGCTCGCGCAGTTCGCGGGCGGCACCGCCGGCGCAAGCCGCTTCAGCGATGTCTCGTCCACCCACTGGGCCAGCACCGCGATTGCCCGTATCTCCTACCTCGGCTGGATCAAGGGCTATCCCGACGGAACCTTCCGCCCCGATCAGTCGATCACAAGAGCGGAAATGATGGCCATGATGAACCGCGCCCTTGGCCGCGCGCCCGAGACGGCAAGCGACATTCTCCCCGGCGCGCAGGGCTGGAAGGACAATCAGGATACGTCCAGCTGGTACTATCTTGATGTGCTGGAGGCCACCAACAGCCACGACTTCATCCGCCGCGACGCATACGAGACCTGGACCGGTCTTCTTGCGAACCCCGACTGGAGCCAGTACGAATAAACAAACGCATAACAAAAGCTCCCAGGTTTCGCCTGGGAGCTTTTCTTTTTCAAGGCAAAATATATGCCTTTTCATTCAGGTCTATAAAAAGAATATTATAATTTGGTAGGACGGGACGGAAAGCCGAACTTGCCTCTACCATACGTGATCGATTCGTATCCTGTTCCGATAGAATAGCCC
>CAKUCT010000057.1 GCA_934643765.1 uncultured Oscillospiraceae bacterium | reverse complement strand
GCATTATTTTGAGGAGCGGCTGGAAAACGGGCTTCTGGTGCGCGTGGTGGAAAAGCCGGGCTTTGCCAAGCGGTACGCGTTTGCGGCGACGGATTACGGCTCGATTGACGCGGAGTTCATCCTCAACGGAACGCACTATACAACGCCGCAGGGCGTGGCGCACTATCTTGAGCACAAGATGTTCGATCTGCCGGAAGGCAACGCCATGCAGGAGTTCGCGAAATACGCAGGTGCCAACAACGCCTTTACAAGCTACACCATGACGGCCTACTATGTCGAGTGCGCGGAGCACTTTGAAGAGAACTTTGAGATTCTTCTGCGCATGGTCAGAACCGGGTATTTTACCGAGGAAAGCGTCGAAAAAGAGCGCGGCATCATCGCCCAGGAAATCCGGATGTACGACGACAGCGCGGACTCTGCCGTGATGGAGAACCTGTTCCGGCTCATGTATCAGAACCACCCGGCAAGAAACCCGATTGCGGGCTCGGTCGAGAGCATCCAGGAGATTACCGCCGAGACGCTGAAGCTGTGCCACAGCGCGTTTTATGACCCGTCAAACATGATTGTCTGCGTGATTGGCGATGTGGACGCGGCCAGCGTCATCGAGCAGGCGCGCCGGCAGACCGGCCCCGGCTGCAGGCCGGAGATCACGCGCTGCTACGGCGCGCCGGAGACTGCGGCCAACGGGCCGAAGCGGATCGAAAAGCAGATGGAAATTTCCATGCCGACGTTTGCCATCGGCTTTCGCTGCCCGGACGCCGGGCGCGGCGCGGAGGCGATGCGCATGGAGCTCATCGGAGAGCTCGCGGGCGAAATGCTGATCGGTGAGTCGTCCAAGCTTTATCAGAAGCTCTACGATGAAAACGTCATCGACGCCGATTTTTCTGTCGACTATGAGCGCATGAAGGGCATGGCGCTTCTGGAACTGGCGGGTGACAGCGAAGACCCCGAGCGCATTTTGCGCGAGGTGCTGCAGCAGGCCGAGACGATCGGCCGGACCGGCGTTGACCGGGCGCAGCTGGAGCGGCTCAAAAAATCGGTCACGGGCAGAAGACTCCGGGAGTTTGACGGCTTTGAGAGCACCTGCTACCGCATGTGCGCGTATTACTTTGACGGGGCGGAGTATCTGGACTACCCCGAAATTTATGCCGGCGTGACGGCCGAGGACGTGGAACAATTCATCCGCGAGAACGTCAAAGAAGAACTGGCGTTTGTATCGGTCATCACCCCGAAGAACTGAAAGAAGGCAGCATATGTTTCTGACATCCCCGATTTCATTTCCGAACCTGGGCATTACGGTAGACCCGAGTCCCGTGGCCTTTACGGTGTTCGGAAAGGATATTTACTGGTATGGCATCATCATTGCCATGGGCTTTTTGCTGGCGGTGCTTTATATGATGTACCGCGCGCCGGTGTTCGGCCTGACGGCGGACGATACGCTGGATATGGTTCTGTGGGCCGTGCCCATCGGCGTTGTGTGCGCGCGGCTGTACTACTGTATTTTCTACTGGGAGCTCTATAAAGACAACCCGATCTCCGTGCTCTACATCTGGGAGGGCGGCCTTGCCATCTACGGCGGCATCATCGGCGGCGCGATTGTCATTATTGCGTTGAGTAAGATCAAGAAAATTCCGACGCTTGTGATGCTGGACGTGGCGTCCATGGGTGTGATCATCGGCCAGTTCTGCGGCCGGTGGGGAAATTTCATGAACCGCGAGGCGCACGGCAGCGTGACAGATTCCTTTTTCAAGATGGGCCTTGTGGACGCGTCCGGCGCCGTGACATACTATCATCCGACGTTTTTGTATGAATCGGTGTGGAACCTGGTGGGCTTCATCGGGCTGCACCTGTACTGCAAAAAGCGGAAGTTTGACGGGCAGATGTTCCTGCTCTATGTCGCGTGGTACGGCCTGGGCCGGGCCTGGATTGAGGGCCTGCGCACCGACAGCCTGTATCTGTTCTCCACCGGCATCCGCGTCAGCCAGCTGGTGGCGGCGGTGTCGTTCGTGCTGGCCACGGCGGCAATCGTCCTGGTGCTGGTGAAGAAAAAGCCGCAGGCGGAAAATCTGTTTGTCAACCGTGTCAAAGCGGCGCAGGAGGCTGCGCAGGACGAGGGCGAAAATTCCTAAAATATGAATTTTTTGAAAAACCTCTGTGAAAAGCTGTCATATGGCAGAAAGTATGCTATAATCAATCACAAGAAACAATCTGGAAGGGAGACTGTATTATGAATTTCTCTGAAAACTTTGAAAGTGTCAAAAACTTTGCGATCGGCGCAGCCCAGTCCGCAACCCAGAAGGCCAAGGATCTGGCCGCAATCGCCAAGGCAAACGTTTCGATCTATGCCGAGGAAGACAAAATCCGCAAGGCAGAGGCCCAGCTCGGCAAGCTCTACTATCGTGACTACGCCGTCGGCGAGGAGATGGACACGGCGGAATACCTGCCCTGGTGCCAGAAGATCGACGAGTCCAAGAAGCTGATCGCGGAGCTGAAGGACTACATCGACGACATTCGCGCCGCCTCCGGCGAGGAAGCGCCCGCCGCAGAAGAAGCTGATTTTGCCGATGCAGAATCCTGCTGCGAAGCGCCGGCAGAGGAAGCCAAGGAAGAAAGCTGCGGCTGCGAGGAAACGCCGTGCTGCTGCGCGCAGCCGAGCGAGGAAGCATCCGAGGCCCCGACCGAGATCAAGATCGAGGTTGCGGACGATACGCCGAAAGCAGAATAAGACAAAAAGCGCCGGAGCAAACGCTCCGGCGCTTTTGCCAAGGGGATTCGCTCCGACCCGCGCGTTTTTGCAGGCTTTGCCTGCAAAAACACACTCTCTCCGCGTAAAGAATTTTTTGCCACGCACAGGTCGCGGCAAAAAATGATTTCAATTTATTCGCCGCCTGCGGGCGGCGAACTCTGCGAGGCTTATTGGGAAGGCTGTGAGACTCGGCGGAGCGGGGGATATGGAGCTTGCTCCGACGACGTGTCGGATTCTGTCGAAAAAAGAGACCGTATGGTCTCTTTTTGCTGCCTGGATGAAGCCATATGGTATCATTTGAGCGGTGATCGACATGTATTTTCAAAGAATCCGGGATCTGCGCGAGGACGCGGACCAGACGCAGCAGAGTATGGCGGAGCTTCTCAATATGCAGCGCAGCGTATACCGGCGCTATGAGCTGGGCGAGCGGGAAATTCCGGTCTGGGCGGTAATCCGGCTGGCAGAATACTATCACGTGTCCACGGACTATCTGCTCGGCCTGTCGGAGAAGCGCGAATGAGGCGCCTGTGTCGGTTCGCGGCCGGCTTTGCCGCGGGATGCGCCGCGTGGGTGCTGGGAATCAGGATGATTGTGCTTGCCACGCTGGCGCTTGCCTGCGTGGCCGGGCTTTTTCTGTCTGCGCATCGGCGCTCTTTGCGCGCACGTCAGGTCCGCACGCTGATGATTGGTCTCTTGGCCGCGCTCGTCTGGTGCGCGGGATATGACTATGCGGCGCTTTCCCCGGTGCGTCTGCAAGATGCGCAGGAAAACGCGCAGATTACCATGGAGGTTCGGGAGTATCCGAGCCGGACAAAATATGGCTACAGCGCACTTGTGCGCGTAAAGACCGGCGGCAGAAGCATTCCTGCCGTGTTGTATTATCCGCAGGAAACGGCGATTGAACCGGGAGACACCGTCCGATGCGAAGGGACGCTCCGCGCCGCGACGGGCCAGACGCTGGAACGCGACATGTACTATGCCTCGCGCGGCGTGTGGATGACGGCTTCTGCAAAGGGAAAACTGCAGGTGCAAAAGGGCAGATTTTCTGTCCGCTACCTGCCGGCTCTGGCGGCAGAGCGGCTGAAGACGGCGTGCCGCGCGATTTTCGCGCCGGAGGTGTCCGGATTTATGACGGCGCTTCTGACAGGCGATAAATCGGAACTTTCCTACGCAATCAGAAATGAGCTCTCGCTTGCGGGAATTTACCACGCCGTGGCGGTTTCCGGCATGCACGTGTCGCTGCTGGCGGGGCTGTTGCTGCTGCTGTTTCCGGGAAGACGAAAGCTCACGGCGGGCGTCGGGATTTTTCTGGTGTGGTTCTTTGTGCTTCTGACCGGAGCGCCCGCCTCGGCAACGCGCGCGGGCGTGATGCAGACGATGCTGCTTCTGGCGCCGCTTGTGCGGCGCGAACGGGACACACCGACGGCTCTGGCCGCGGCGCTGGTTGCGCTGCTGCTTGAAAATCCGTGGTCGATTGCAAATGTCGGCCTGCAGCTCTCGTTTGCATCCACGGCCGGAATTTTGCTCTTTGCCCAGCCGCTTTCCAGGCATGTTCTGGAGGGCAGCTTGCTTGAAAAGGTGAAGCGCCGCAGCGCGCTTGCTGCGCGGTGCTTGAAATCTGCGGGCGTAGCGGTGTGCTGCTCGCTGGCGTCAAGCATATTTTCTCTTCCGATCTGCACGATATATTTTGGCGTGATTTCGCTCTCAGGCTTTCTGACGAACACGCTTTGCCTGTGGGCCATCGGCATTTTGTTCCCGGCGGGATTGGTGCTGTGCGTGCTGGCGGCCGTTTGCCTGCCGCTGGCGCTGGGACCCGGGTGGGTACTGTCGTGGCTTGCGCGGCTGGTGCTGCTGATTGTGCACGCGATGGCAAAGCTTCCGTATGGCGCCATTTCGCTGGAGTGTCCCTATGCGGCGTTCTGGGCGGTTTTGTTCTATGGCTTCACGGCGCTTTGCTGCCTGTGGCCCGGGAAAATCCGCATGAAGCTGGCGCTTCCGGTCCTGGCCGGAACGTTTGCGCTTTGCATGGGTCTGGCCGCGCTCGATTACAGCCTTCCGGGCTTTACGTTCACGGCGCTGGATGTGGGCCAGGGGCAGTGCCTTCTCTATACCGCCGGGGGCGAGACGACGATTGTTGACTGCGGCGGCACGCAGGATGAGAGCGGCGAGACGGCCGCGAGGTATTTGCTTGGCCGGGGCGTGTTTGGCGCGGAGCGTCTGATTCTGACGCACCTGGACGCCGACCACTGCAACGGCGCGGCACAGCTGCTGTCCCGCCTGCGCATAAAAACGCTCTTGCTTCCGACGACGGCGGAGGACGGGGAGATGCTGCAGGGGCTTTTGCAGGCGGCAGGGCGCTATGGAACTGAAATTCAATTTGTGGACGCGGATCTGACGTTTGCAGATAAAAATACAGAAATTACGGTCTTTGGGCCGGATTTGCTGGAGACCGGCAACGATGGCGGACTTTGCGTCTTGGCATCGCACGAAAAATATGATATCCTTATAACCGGTGACTTAAGCCAGATGGCGGAATACCGCCTGCTTTCGCGCGCGGCGCTGCCGGAGGTGCAGCTGCTTGTCGCGGGGCACCATGGCGCAAAGACATCGACCAGCCAGGCGCTGCTGGACACGGTGCGGGCGCAGACGGTCGTCATTTCGGTGGGCGGGGGAAATTCCTATGGCCACCCGGCAGACGAAACCCTTGCGCGCATTCAGGCATCCGGCGCGGCGATTTATCGGACGGACGAGCATGGCACCATCAGCGTCCGGGGAGGAACCTATGGCAAAAAAACAGACGGCGGACAGCGCCGATAGCCTGCGGCAGTTCAAGCAGGATCTCAAAGCAAATACGCTGGCCACGTGCTATATTTTCTGCGGGGAAGAGTCGTTCCTGCGCGAATACTGGCTTTCCGAGCTGACGAAGAAGCTGGCCGACGGGCCGGCGGCGGAATTCAATCTGCACCGGTTTGATGCGGGCTCCGTCTCGCCGCAGGCGCTGCTGGACGCGGTGGAGGCCATGCCGATGATGGCGGAAAAGACGATGGTGCGCGTGGACGATCTGGATCTTTTCAAGCTCCCGGAGCGCGAACGCGAGCAGTGCCGGCAGATTTTAGAGGATCTGCCGGACTATGTCTGTCTGGTGTTTGCCTACGATACGGTGGAGTACAAGCCGAACGGGCAGATGAAAAAGCTCTCCGAGACGCTCAAAAAACACGCGCAGGTGCTGCGCTTTGAAAAGCAGTCGGAGCGGGACCTTGCCGTCTGGATTGCGCGGCACTTCCGCGCCGCCGGCAAGAGCATTTCCGATAAGCTCTGCTCCTATCTGATTTTCCTCACGGGCGGCGGCATGACGCAGCTGGCCGGCGAGATTGAAAAAATCATCTCTTATTCTTCGGGCCCGGAGATTCAGCGCTCGGACATTGACGCGGTGGTAAGCCCCGTGCTCAACGCGCAGACCTTTGACATTTCCAACGCCATCGCGGCGGGGGATTTTCAGCTGGCGCTGACGAAGCTGCAGGAGTTATCTGCCATGCAGGCAGAGCCGATCGCGATTCTCGGCGCTGTGGGCTCGCAGCTGAGAAGACTTTACTATGCAAAGACGCTTGCCGCCTGCGGCAAAGGACAGCAGGCATTTATGGAGCTGACCGGCAACAAGAGCAGCTACGCCGCAAACCTGACCTTCTCGGCTGCGCGGAATGTTTCGGAGACATTCTGCGAGCGGGCGGTTGGACTGTGCCTGCAGGCAGACCGCGATATGAAATCCAGCCGGGATGACCCCGAGCGGATTTTAGAGGTGCTGGTGGCAAGCCTGAGCCAGGAGGCGCGCCGTGGTTAAGATCAGGCAGGCCATTGTGGTCGAGGGAAAATACGACCAGAACACGCTGCGCCAGATTGTCGATACGACCGTCTTTCAGACCAGAGGATTTGGTGTGATGCACGACAAGGCGCTTCTGGAGCTGCTGCGGCGCGCGGCTGAGACGACAGGGCTCATTATCCTGACAGACTCGGACGGCGCGGGCTTTGTGATCCGCAATTACCTAAAGGGGGCGCTTCCCAAAGAAGGCGTCCTGCACGCCTACATCCCGGACATCCCCGGCAAGGAAAAGCGCAAGCGCGCGCCGGGCAAGGAGGGGCTTCTCGGCGTGGAGGGCATGACGAAGGACGTCATTTTAAGCGCCCTTGCACAGGCGGGCGCTGATACAGGCGAAGGCGCAAAGAAACCGGACGGCGCGCCGGTTACGAAGGTGGACCTTTATACCGTGGGCCTCTCCGGCCGGCCGGACAGCCAGGCCAAGCGGGAGGCATTTTTGAAGATGCTGCGCTTTCCGGCGCACATGAGCGCCAACGCGCTGCTGGATGCGCTGAATTTGTTATATACGCGGGAGGAATTTCTCTCGCTGTTTGAGGAAACAACATGATTGACATTTCTGTAAAGGATCTCGTCAAGAGCTTTGATGAGGAGGGGAATCTGCTCGATTCCATCAGCTTTGACATCCAGTCCGGCGAACGCGTCGGCCTGCTTGGCAAAAACGGTGCGGGCAAGACGACGCTTTTCAAAATCCTGACGGGCGAGATCGACTATAATTCCGGCGCGATTGCCTTCGCGCAGGGGAAAAAGGTGGGCCTGATCTCTCAGATTCCGGTCTATCCGCCGGAGTATACCGTCAACGATGTGCTGCGCGCGGCGTTTGCGCAGCTCGACCGGGTCAAAGCGCGCATGCGTGAGCTGGAAAGCCGCATGACCGAGCACACGCCGCAGGAAATTCTCTCGGAGTATGATACGCTGACAAACCGGTTTCAGGCCGGAGGCGGATACGAAATTGACACCGAGACCGACAAAATCTGCAACGGTCTGGCGATTCCTGCCCAGCAGCGCGAGCAGCTGTTTTCGTCGCTTTCCGGCGGCGAAAAGACGCGCGTGAACCTGGCGCGGCTGCTGCTGGAAAAGACGGATATTCTGCTGCTGGACGAGCCGACGAACCATCTGGATATGCACGCGGTGGAGTGGCTGGAAGAATACATTTCCCGCTTTAAGGGAACGGTTCTTACCATCTCCCACGACCGGTATTTTCTGGACCGGGTTGTCAGCCGCGTCATTGAGATTTCAAACGGCAAGCTGGAGTTTTACTCCGGAAACTATTCGTTCTATGTGCAGGAAAAGCAGGCCCGCTTTGAGCTGCAGCTCAAGCAGTATGAAAAAGAGCAGGCCAAGCTTGGCCAGCTCGGCTTCACGCTCGAGCGCATGAAGGGCTGGGGCATCAACAACCGCACGCTTTACCGGCGGGCCATGTCCATCCAGCACCGTATGGACAGAATCGAAAAAACCGAAAAGCCCAAGACGGAGAAGACCATGCGCGCGCGCTTTGCCGAGCGGGACTTCTTTGGAGACGAGGTGCTGTCGGTCAAGGGCCTTGGAAAGGCGTTTGACGGACGGACGCTGTTTCATGATGTCGACCTGCAGGTCGCAGGCGGCGAGCGCATTGCCCTGCTGGGCGACAACGGAACGGGCAAGTCGACGTTTATCAAGGTTCTGCTCGGAGAAGAGGCGGGCGCCGGGAAAATAAAATTCGGCCCCACGGTCAAGTGGGCGTATCTTCCGCAGATCATCCATTTTGAGCACCCAGAGCGTACCCTTTTGGATACCATGCTCTATGAGAAAAACTGCACCGTGCAGACTGCGCGCGACCGGCTTGGCGCATACCTCTTTGAAGGTGAGGATGTGTTCAAGACCGTGAGTTCGCTTTCCGGCGGTGAGCAGTCAAGGCTCCGGCTTTGCATGCTGATGGACGAGAAAATCAATCTGCTGATTCTCGACGAGCCGACGAACCATCTCGACCTGGCCTCCCGCGAGTGGGTGGAAGACGCGCTGGAGGAGTATGAGGGCGCACTGCTGTTCGTCTCGCACGACCGCTATTTTGTCGATAAGTTTGCAACGCGCATCTGGGAACTGGAGAACCAGACCATTCGCGATTTCCCCTGCGGCTATGAAAAATACCGCTCGATCAAAGCCTTTGAGGCGATGCAGGCGGTGCCGGCAGTGAAGGAAAAGCGCGAGAAGAAGGAAAAGCCCAAGACCTCCGGCGGTAGCAAGGCGATTGAAAAGAAAATCCGCGCGCTGGAACGGGACATTGAAAAGCAGGAGACGCTGGTTGCGGAATTTGACGAAAAAATTGCAGCGGCGAGCTCTGATTATCAGGAGCTGGCCCGGCTGATGGAGGAAAAGCAGCAGGCGGAGCAGGCGCTCTCCGGTATGATGGATGCCTGGGAGGCTCTGAGCCTGGAGCTGGAGGAAGGCGTATGACACTTCTCGTGCTCGCGGGGATCTTTGCAGCGCTCGGAATCATCTGCATCGCGCTGCCGTTTCACATTGCGATGACAGGTATCTGCTTTCTGGCTCTGGCTGCGGTCTGCGCGGCGCTGCGGCTTCTGCGCGGGAAAAAGCAGGAAAGGACGTGGCGCGTGGTTTTACTGAGCCTGACGGCCGTGTGTATGCTGACGGTGTTCGGCGCGATGATTTATATTGACCGCGAGGGGCGGAGCGACACGTTTGAAGACGGCGTGGCGCCGGAATTTGTCGTGGTGCTCGGCGCGCAGGTGCAGGGCGATCAGCCGTCGCTGACGCTCAAAAAGCGGCTTGATCTGACGCTTGACTATCTGAACGAGTATCCGCAGGCGAAGGCCATTGTCTCCGGCGGACAGGGCCCGGACGAAGCGTATACCGAAGCGTCCGTCATGGCAGACTATCTTACGGTGCGCGGCATTGCCGCCGAGCGGATTTTGCGCGAGGAGAAGGCGAGCGACACGCGGGAAAATCTGCTCTTTTCCCGGGAAATTGCAGAAACAAATGGCATGGACACAAGAAGCGTTTTGATTATCACAAGTGATTTTCATCTCTGCCGGGCAAAATTTCTGGCAAGGAAGCTTGGCATGCAGGCCTATGGCCTTGCCAGCCAGACCTGGCCGGAGATTTTAAGGCTGAATTACCTCCTGCGGGAGGTGTTCGCTTTCGTGAAAGCAGCCATATGATGCTAGGGTTTTTCTGGCTTGCCAGCCAGCGGGCTTCTTACTGTCTGGGCGTGGCCCAGGGGCCAGATATTTTCCGGCAAAACTTGCCGGCTGGTTCAACGCATTTTCTTTCTTTTGAGCAAAAGAAAGAAAACGCTTCGCAAAAGAAAGAAACCACAAAGGGAACCCCCAGGGG
>CAKUCT010000056.1 GCA_934643765.1 uncultured Oscillospiraceae bacterium | reverse complement strand
TAGCAAATGTTGCCACAACCGGCACAATCACCATTCCCATGATGAAAAAGCTTGGCTATCAGCCGGCATTTGCAGCCTGTGTGGAAGCGATTGCCAGCACTGGCGGCATGATTATGCCGCCCATTATGGGTGCTGCAGCAATGATCATGGCGGAGTTCCTGGGCATTTCTTACGTTACAATTATGAAAGCCGCGCTGATCCCTGCGTTACTGTACTATTTTGCCTGTTGGATGGTCGTCGATTTTGAAGCACGACGCCTCAATCTCACGCATCTGAGCAAAGATCAGCTGCCTAAAATCGGGGAGCTGCTCAAAAAACGTGGCTATCTGCTCATTCCTATTGTTGCGCTTATTGGATTGATGATCGCTGGTAAAACGCCGCTGTTTGCCTCCTTCTGGTCAATCGTGATTGCGGTCATTGTTTCTTCTTTCAGCAAAGAAACCCGCCTCACGCCCAAAAAGGCCGTTGAAGCACTCGAAGATGCAGGCATGCTGGCCATCCCTGTGGCAAATACATGTGCAGCTGTCGGCATCATGGTCGGTATGACCGGCGCAACTGGTCTCGGTCTTGTGCTGGGCGATGGGCTCATCAAACTGGCGGGCGGTAATTTCTATCTTACACTGATCTTTACCACAATTACCTGCCTGCTGCTGGGTATGGGTCTGCCATCTACAGCGTGCTATATCGTTGTTGCCACCATTGCAGCACCGGCACTGCTCAAGTTTGGTATTTCCGGAATCCCGGTTCACATGTTTGTATTCTACTTTGGCATCTTGTCGGTCATTACACCCCCAGTTTGTACTGCATCTTATACAGCAGCCGGAATCGCCGGTGAAGAGCCAAATAAGGTCGGCTATATGGCCTTCCGATTGGCGCTCTCTGGCTTCCTGATTCCATTCGTATTTATCACTTCACCGGAGCTGCTACTCATTGACCCAACGTTCTTCGGTGTCGCCGGCAAGCTTATCACAGCTTGTCTCGGTGTCATTGCAATGGCTTCTATGGCCGTCGGTTACTTCCGCGCGCCTATGAAAATATGGGAGCGTTTAGCAATGCTCATCGGCGGCGTTTGTTTGATGGATGGCGGTTTGGTGACTGATATTGCAGGTTTTGTAATCATGGCTGTCGTTGTAGTGCTGAACCTCAAACGTGCAAAATCACGCAAAGAGGCAACGGAAACATCTGTGAACGAATAAGCAAGGAAAGGGTCACACCGTGGCCCTTTCTTTGCGGAGAAATACAATGAAAAATGTGCTTATTATTTATACTGGCGGAACCATTGGTATGGTGCGCACGGAAAAGGGATATGCACCAGACAACGCGCTGTACAGCGCGCTGTCTCATATTGACGATCTGCGTGCGCCAGGAATGCCGCAGTGGACGCTATTGGAACTGTCGCCACTGCTGGACTCCTCCAATATGACCGTAAACGAATGGAATGAGATTGCGGAACTGATTGGAACATATTATACACAATACGATGGTTTTGTCATTCTTCATGGAACAGATACAATGGCATATACAGCATCCGCGCTTTCTTTCATGCTTGAGGGACTCGACAAGCCAGTAATCCTAACTGGCGCGCAAATTCCAATGTGTGAGATGCGCAGCGACGGCCGGGACAACGTTGTTGCAGCCGTTTTAATTGCAGGAGAAGGGAAAGTGCATGAGGTCGCACTATACTTTGGCGGAACTCTGCTGCGCGGGAATCGCGCAACAAAATACAGTGCCGATGGTTTGCAGGCGTTTATGTCTCCCAATTATCCGGCGCTAGCAGAAACAGGCATCACGATTCGCTACCATGAACAGGTACTGCTTTCGCGAGATACCCGCACGTTCTGTGTCCGTAAGCTCAAAGAAGTTCCAATCGGTGTGATCAAGGTATTCCCCGGAATTCAATTCCAGCTGTTTGAACAGATCATGACGGAACAACTGCGTGGTGTGGTAATTGAGGCATTCGGGACCGGGAACATTCCAAACGGTGATTGCGCTCTTTTACCGATTGTGCAAAGAGCCAGCCGAAACGGCACGCTGCTTGTAGTCTGTTCACAGTGCGCATGTGGTTCTGTTTCGCTCGGCGCATACGAAACAAGTGCAGGTTTGAAATCCGCCGGCGCAGTCAGCGCATTTGATATGACGACAGAAGCCGCTGTTGCCAAGCTATATTACCTTTTTAGCTGCGGCTATCCGGCGGAACAGATTAAGCAGCTTATGGCAGAGAATCTCTGCGGGGAATTAACGCGTTAGAAGGATTTTTGACCCTGCGATGAGCGCATCTCATATTGACCTTCTTTTTGCATCTGCCGCCGCGCAGGCCGCAATCAAGGAAGCCAAGAAATAAGCTTCCGGCTTCTGCAAGCATCTTTTACACATACAATCCCCCGGATTTGCCGAGAGGCAAATCCGGGGGATTTTTGCTATTTCTTCGCTGGCAGCTCAGCCGGAGAAGCCGACCGCGCTCTGGCAGACAAAATAGATCCGCTCATCGGTGTCGTTGGCCAGCACCAGAACATCGCCGACACTGCCAAGCACCGAAGCGTTTGCCACCAGCAGCGGCCCCGCCGTCACGGAAATCGTGCGCCGGCCTGAGAGCTTGCTGTCCGTGCAGTCGCACGGCGTGGGCTTCATTACGTTCGTACCGGACGGCAGCGGCGGGCGGCCCGGCCGCAGCGCCTGCCACAGAAGGCTCTTAAGCTGCGTGTAGGACTCTGCCTGCGTGGCGCCCTCTGGCACTGTAAACGCAACCGCCGTCAGCGCGCACAGGCTCACGGCACTTGCCGGGAAGGCCGGCCCCGCTGCGCAGCAGGTTGTATCCGCACAGACCGGTCCTGCATAGTAGACCTGCCCGCTGACCTCCAGATCGTCGCATGTACAGGGCTTGATGCTGACAAACTCCCCGCCGAGCGGCCCCGTCAGGTTGTCATAGGCGCTTGTCGACGTCTCCGGGCAGCGAAGCGAGGTGCCCAGGACAAAGTTATTTGTAAAGAAGGCAAACTGGCTGTAGTCCACCACAGGCGCAAAGCGCGGGTCACACAGCAGCCGCAGCGCGCCGAGCATGCCGGCCGCGCAGTCGCAGCCGCAGTCAACATCTGCCGCTTCCGCGCGCGGCGGCGCAGGCATAGGCGGTCTCGGCGGCATGGGAGGATACGGCGGATACGGCATGCAGCCCGGCGGGCAAGGGGCCGGTGCGGGCGGCGGGCAGGGTGCGGGGCCTGGGTTTGGCGGCGGACAAGATGGCTGCGGCTGGCTGCAGGGGCAGCCGCCGGTGGTTGTGTAGTTGCAGTTTGAACTCATATCATCACTCCTCCGAATTGAATAGATTCTCGCAGCTACAACTACGATATGCCGCCGCGCCGGAAATGGTTCGCTTGCAATTCCGGCAGGGCTGCGGTATGATAGAGTAAATTTGTCGCATTCGGAAGGTTTTGATATGTCCAAGCAACTTTTACGCATCTCTCAAGTCTTTTTTTCCTGTTTTTTGCTGCTGACGCTCACGCGCTTCGTCCATGCCGAATCCGAAGAAGCTGCCAACATCGTGCAGATGCCGACCGTCGTCGTCTCTTCGCAGCAGCCTGCTGCAGATACGGATGACGCATCCGAAGCAGAAACAGAAGCCGGCACTGAACCGGACGCAGCCGCAGCTTCTGAGCCGGAGGCAGCGGACACATCCGCAACCGAGGCTCCTTTAGATGTCACGCCGGCGCTCTGCGAGCGCTTTGACGCGTTCCGCGCGCAGTATAACCTGACCGACAGCAATTTTGCCGTCAGCTACTATAACACTGTAACCGGTGAGCACTACGACTGGAACGAGACACATATGATTGTCGCGGCGAGCACGTTCAAGCTGCCGCTGAACCTCTATTATTATAAGCTGGAAAACGAGGGCGAGATCGCACCCGACACCCTGATCACCCAGGGCGGCGCAACGCTCGAGCGCTGCCATTATCTGAGTCTTGTCGAGTCCAACAACGAGCTTTCCAACGCCCTGCTCTACCGCATCGGCAATTTCCGGGACTACAAAGACGCCATGCGCACGTTCTTCACAATGACAGATGAGGAAATCGACGCGAAATACTACCAGGACAACTACTACTGCACGCGCATGATGATGGATACGCTGACGTATCTCTATGACCACGCGGACGAGTTTACGGAAATGATCGACTACATGAAGCGGTCCTTCCCGCAAAACGGCTTTTTCCGAACCTATGTCACGGAAATGGAAGTCGCACACAAATACGGAAGCTTTGAGGGTGCAGAAAATGACGTCGGCATCTTCTACGCAGAGCAGCCGTTCCTGCTCGCCGTCTACACGCAGAACGTCGGGCAGGATGTCGTCGCGCAGGCAGCCCGCCTTGCGGCCGACTATACGCAGGAGCAGATCGAGCTGGAACATGCCCGGCAGAAGCAGGCCGAGCTTGACGCAGCGCTGGCTGCCTTTGAAGCGGAAAAGGAAGCGCGTATGAACGAGGCGCAGCAACGCGCCGAGGCCGCGCGCGAAGAGCAGCTTCGCCTCTGGCAGCAGGCCCAGGATGAGGCCCACGCGGAACAGGCCCGTCAGGAAGCGCTCGCAGCCAAGGCCGCGGAAGACGCAAGCGCGCAGCAAGCATCCCAGAGCAATGCGCAGCGCGCGCTGGATTTCCGGTTCGACGCGGAGAACTTTGCCTGGTGGATGATTCCCGTGGCGCTGCTGGTGCTGCTGCTTGGGGGCGGTGGAATCTGGTTGATTGTGCGGCGCGGCAAGCGCACCATGAAGCACTACGGCGAAAAATACGGCAGGAAACCCGAAAAATAGCGAAAAACCTTCTCCCGCGGGAGAAGGTTTTTCTTGCATTCATAAGTATAACTTGTTATACTTAGTACGAAAAGTAATTCTATCAGGAGGCATTCTATGGCACTGCAGTTTCCAAAGGGAAAATTTATCAGCATGGTAAAAGTCGGGGAGAAGGGACAGATTGTCATTCCGAAGGGCGCGCGTGATCTGTTCCAGATTCAGCCGGGCGACAATCTGCTTCTGCTGGCAGACGAGACGCACGGCATTGCCCTCGTGCCATCCGAGGCGCTGGACACCCCGGCATCGCTGTTTGCGCTAGGAAAGGAAGTGAGCCAAGATGACGATGCTTCAGGTTCAGAATCTTTGTAAGCAGTACCCCGCGTTCTGTCTGCAGGACGTCAGCTTCGAGATCGACTCCGGGCGCATCATGGGTCTGATCGGCCGCAACGGCGCCGGAAAAACCACAACGCTCAAGGCAATTTTGCGTCTGATCCGGCCAAGCGGCGGAACTGTTCTCTTTCAGGGCGTGCCGCTGGACGAAACCGCCTCCGCGCTGCGCCGCGCGGCGGGCTACGTCTCGGGCGACCTGTGCTATTATCCGCGCAAAAAGCTTTCACAGCTCTCCTGCACAACGCGCGCATTTTATCCGGAATGGGACGAGGCGCGCTACCAGTCGCTGCTGCAGCGGTTCGGTCTGGACGAAAGCAAGCGCGTGTGCGAGCTGTCGGCCGGTATGAAGGTCAAATATCAGCTGGCCTGCGCGCTCTCGCACGGGGCGCAGCTTCTGATCCTCGACGAGCCGACGTCGGGGCTTGATCCCGTTTCGCGGGACGACCTTCTGGAGCTTCTGCGCGCACTGCGCGAGCAGGACGGTGTGTCCATCCTGTTTTCCACGCATATCACCTCTGACCTGGACGCCTGCGCAGACGATGTGACCTATCTTCAAAACGGCCGCGTCGCGGCCAGCTGCGCGCTGCGCGCGTTTACTGCGCCCTGGCTCCATGTCACAGGCCCGGCCGCCGCGCTGACGCCGCAGCTGCAGCCGCACCTGCATGGGCTCCGTGTCCATCAGGACACATTTGAAGCGCTCCTGCCGGTCTGCGACGCCGCGCTCGCCGCCGGCTGCCGCACCAAAGCGCCGGATCTGGAGACGGTCATGGTCTATCTTGAAAGGGGGCAGAGCGTATGAAAGCGCTGATCCAAAAGGAATGGCGGCTTGTGATGATGCCGGTTCCGCTTTTGTTCCTCGCGCTCAGCGCGCTGCTTCTTGTGCCGAACTATCCGTACTACGTGACGTTTTTCTACACCTCGCTTGGCATTTTTCTGCTGCTGCAGTCCGCGCGGGAAAACCGGGATCTATATTACATGGCGCTTCTGCCCGTCACCAAGCGCGATATGGTCAAGGCCCGGTTTTCAACTGTCATCACGATTGAGCTTCTGCAGATCGTCTGCTGCGTTCCGTTCATGCTGCTCCGGGCAAGTTACGCAGGCGTCAAAAACGCGGTTGGCATAGAAGCCAACGTCGCTTTTCTTGGGCTTGGCCTCGTTCTGCTCGGGCTTTTTAACCGGATTTTCTTTCCGATGCACTACAAAAACGGCTACGATCTGGGAAAACCGTTTCTCGTCTCCGCCATCTTTGAAACGCTCTATATGGTTCTGGCGGAGACCGCGCAGCACGTGCTGCCGTATCTACGCGACGTCTGTGACAGCTACGCGCCCGCAGATCAGCTGCGGCAGCTTCCGGTGCTGCTTTCGGGCCTTGCGCTGTTCATCCTTCTGACCCTGCGCAGCTATTTCATCAGCTGCCGCCGCTTTGAACGGGCAGATCTGTAGACGCAGCGTGCGTCTGCCGGAAATCAAATGTTTGCGCCGTCAAAAATTGTATACACTCACAATCGACATGCTTCGCGCCAGCGGATATAATAAAAAAAAGCTTAAGGTTGCGCTGTATAATCTGAACGCCGCCTTAACGATATATGCAGGAAAAAGATAGAGGCGCAGCTGTCATCAGTAGCATCCGTGGAAGGTTTCGCAAACCGTTGCCGATGGGAAAGGGGCCGCTGCCGAAGAAAAACGTTGGCGGGCGTTTTTCTGGTCTGGCAGAGAAGATCTGTCCGACTGTCGCGCAAGCGGAGAGCTATGTATGGATTGCAGCGCTTCAGATGTCCGTCATCCGGACCATCAGAAAAACGACAAGACACGGCCTACCGCATTGCGGGCCGTGTCTTTTTTCATATTATACTGCTCCGGCAGAAACAGGAGGAACCCAGCATGCTTTGCAAAAATATTGGCGTAAACCAGAGCGGCCATCTGACCTTCGCGGGTGTGGACACCACCGTGCTTGCCAAAACCTATCAGACGCCGCTGTATCTCATGGACGAGGACCGGATCCGGGAAAACTGCCGGCTGTACAAGTCCGCCATGCAGGCGCACTTCGGCCCTGCCAGCTTCCCGCTCTATGCCAGCAAAGCTGCCAGTTTCAAGCGCATCTATGAAATCATGCGCGACGAAGAGATGGCCATTGACGTCGTCTCGTCTGGCGAGATTGCAACGGCCGTAAAGGCAGGCTTCCCCATGGAGCGCGCCTTTTTCCACGGCAACAACAAAACCGACGCCGATATCGCCTTTGCCATGGACCACGGCCTTGGCTGCTTCGTCGTGGACAACGCCGATGAGCTGCTCGCCCTCGACCAGGAGGCCGGCCGCCGCGGCATCCGGCAGAATATCCTGCTGCGTCTGACGCCGGGCATTGACCCGCACACCTATGAGGCCGTCGCAACCGGCAAGGTCGACTCTAAATTCGGCGTCGCCATCGAGACCGGCCAGGCCGAGCAGTTCGTCCGCCAGGCGCTCTCCTGCAGCCATCTGCATCTGCTCGGATATCACTGCCATGTCGGCTCGCAGGTATTCGACGAGGACGGCACCGTGTACCATGAGGCTTCAAAGATTATGCTCTCGTTTGCCGCCGATATGCGCGCGCGCTTCGGCGCGGAGCTGCAGGTTCTGAACCTTGGCGGCGGCTACGGCGTTCGCTATACGCAGGACGACCCGACCGTGGACATTGCCGGGAACATCATGCAGCTGGCCACGGAAATCCGCTCCGTCTGCCAGACGCTGCAGCTTCCCATGCCGGCCGTGCTTCTGGAGCCCGGACGCAGCATCGTCGCCGACGCCGGCATGACGCTCTACACCGCGGGCAGCACAAAATCCATCCCCGGCTACAAAAATTATGTTTCCATTGACGGCGGCATGACCGACAATCCCCGCTACGCGCTCTATGGCTCCCGGTACACCGTCTACGTCGCCAACCGCGCGGCGCAGGCGCCCGATTTCCGCTGTGACGTCGTCGGCCGCTGCTGCGAAAGCGGCGATATCATTCAGCCGAATGTCCTGCTGCCGAAGCCCGCGCGCGGCGATATCATTGCCGTCTGCACCACGGGCGCATACAATTATTCCATGGCCTCCAATTATAACCGCATCCCGCGCCCGGCCGTCGTCATGCTCCATGGCGGCAAAGCATCCGTCGCCGTCCGCCGGGAAACGTTTGATGATCTGACCGCGCTGGACGTGTAATCACAGCACATCTTCCGGCCGCACCGGACAGATCTCCGGCATCAACGGCGCTTCCGCGGCCCAGCTGACGCAGTATCCCGCTACCTCACACGTTGCAAGGTGCCACGTCTTCCCGGCGGCTGCCGCGGTGTCCGCAAGGACGTCGAGCTGCTCCGGCCGGATTCGCAGGCCAAGTCCGCACGCTTTCATCACGGCCTCTTTTCTCGTCCAAAGGCGGGAAAAGGGGCCGTTTTCTGCTGCCAGCCAAATAGATTCCGCCTGCGTCAGCATCCGCGATGCGTGCTGCGGCCGGCGTGCAAGCGGCTCTACGTCCACGCCGCACGGCATGCCTGCCGCCAAGAGCACTGCAAGCGTTCCGCTGTGGCTGAGGCTGAATTCCGGCCCGCCCGGAAGATACGGCTTTCCCTGCGCCGTCTGCAGAAATGTATCCTCCGGCAACAAAAGATACCGGCGCAGCAGCAGTCCCGCGGCAAGAAGCCGCCGCTGCTCAGATACATCCCGCGCACGCAAAATTCGCACCCGCCGCCCGGGAGCGACCCGCTCCAGCCCCGGCAGTCCCTCCGGCAGCGTGCGGATATCCAGATACCAGAGCTTTGCCATCCTATGCCCCTTTCCCCTCAGAATAACAGCTGCGTCCGCAAACCGTGCCGGAAAACCGACTTTTGCGGACGCAGCGTTTTCATTTGGAACTTTTTACAGATATTGCGTCATCACACGCACCATCCGAAGCGCCGAGCGCTCCAGCGTCACGCGGTCCGGCTCTGCGGCGTACCGCTCGCCGTCCGGCAGGAACATACCGCCGTATTTCCAGTCGAGAATCAAAGAGCGTACAAGCGCGCTGTCTTCGCCGAAGGCTTCCCCGTTGGCAGTGCCGTCCGGCAGCAGGCAGGCTTTGCAGGCCGAGGCCGCAATCTCAAAGCTCAGGCCGTCAGTCTCCCGGAACGAGGCCAGATCCAGCGCCAGCTCATGCGGCAGATACGCCGCACGCAGAACGGCCGCGCCGTCATTCTGCATGCCCTGTGCAAAGGCCTGCGCGCAAAGGCCGCTGACCACTGGGTCTTCCGACCAGGTTTCGGCAAAGCCGGGCTGCTGCGGTGTGCGCTGCAGCTCGCAGCCGGGCGCCAGGCAGAATGTGACGCCAAACTCCCGCATTTCCTGGCCGATGGCTTTGCCGACGGAGTAGATCACATCACGGTCAAACGAGCGCGCCAGCGTTCCCGGCGCCGGGAAGCCGGTCGTATACTGATGACGGTATGTGCCGTCGTCCTGCTCAATGTCCTTCTTGAGCATCAGGCCGCTCGGCCCCGCCGCAATGGACATGGGCGCAAGGCCATAGCGCGGCAGCTCTGCCGATGCGCCGAGCGCGCCGGGCACATCCGACGGGCAGAAGCCAAAATCACACACGAACTTGCGCAGGCTGTGATCGTCGAGCCCGGCAATAAAGGAGAACGCGCTGCAGCGGCCCTCTTTCACATCCTGGAGCGTGAAAATCTCGCCGTCGCCGCGGCAGCCCGCAAAGGGCCGGCCCTTCTTCCGGCTGCGGCGCGGAAGATTCCGGTCGGACAGGCGGATGGCATGGCGCCGCGCCGCCGCGCGCTCTTCGTCCTCGCCCGGATAGGTAAACAGCTGCACAGGCTCTGTGCGCGCCGCAAGCGGTGCGTCCGGGAACTCGCAGGGCGTAAGCGCCTGCACCACCGCGCTGCGCGTCAGACGGATGGAGCCTGCGATGCACGTCGCGCGCGAGCCGGTACCGACG
>CAKUCT010000055.1 GCA_934643765.1 uncultured Oscillospiraceae bacterium | reverse complement strand
CCTCTCAGGGTGCAGCAATCGCGTGTCTTTTTTTGCAGGTATATGATCTGTGCGGGCCACATTTCTCCCACAAGCAGATTCCGAACGCCCCTACCTCCGTAATACGGCCACGGCGCACGGAACCTTTCCTTCACACAGCGTGCACGTTACGTCCGGATACCCGGCGTCTTCAAAGAATTTCACATAGGTATCCACGGTAAACTCCCGCTTGAAGTCCGCGCCCGCCTTGCCGAGCGCCCCGGCAAAAGCGCTGGTTCTGCCGCGTGCGGTCCGGTTCATATAGGTCGGGATAATCAGCCGGCCGCCCGGCCTGCAGACTCTGCACATCTCCTCCAGCGCCCGGTAAGGCTCATCGAGCAGATGAATGACATTGGCCGCAACCACAGCGTCAAACTGCGCGTCCGGGAAATCAAGCTGCAGGATATTTCCCTCCCGGAACTCTATATTTTCAACATTTTTGTACTTTTTTCTCGCTCTTTTCAGCATATTGGCAGAAAAATCCGTCGCCACAAGATGCCTGCATTTTTCTGCAATGACGCCGCTCAAAAGGCCCGTGCCGCACGCGCATTCCAGCACCTCGTCTGTGGGCAGAATCAGCGCCCCGACCTTCGCGCGCAGCGCGCAGTGCGTCTTTTTGTTGATACCGTCTGCAAAGATATCATACGCCCAGGCAACCCGATCCCAGAACATTTGCTCCGCCTCCTATCTGAAACGCCGTTATCGATCGCCGAACACCGCGTCGTTTTTCCACTTTCCGCTGCGGTAATAGAAAAAGAAAATCACGCTGCACAAAAGCCATCCCATGGGATAGCCCAGCGCAATCGGAATCAAGGTGCCCCACAGTTTATAGACAATCAGCAGATAGATCTGCCGGAACAGGACAAACGAAATCAGGCAGATAATCATGCAGTTGCGCGAATCTCCCGCGCCGCGCAAAACGCCCGCAATGACCTGATTGACCGTCACCAGCAGATAGAACGGCGAAATCAGGCGCATGAACAGCGTCCCGTATTCGCACACGCCCGGCTCCTGGTTGAACAGCCGGATCAGCTGCGGCGCAAAGATCATCAGCGGCGCCAACAGCACAGCCGCCACGGCCACGCTCAGCCAGAGTGCCGTATTGGTTCCCTTCTTCGCGCGCACCGGATCGCCCGCGCCCAGATTCTGGCCGACAAAGGTCGTCGCCGCCATGGCAATGGACGTGATCGGCAGCAGCGCGAAGGCGTCAATTTTAATATACGAGCTCCAGCCCGCCATGCAGTCTGAGCCGAAGCGGTTGATATACGACTGGACAAACACATTGGAAAACGAGGTCAGCGCCATCTGCAGCGCCGCCGGGAAGCCAAGCGCCCAGATTCTGCCGAGCATCCCGCGGTCCACCCGCAGCTCCTTCCAGACCAGGCGGTAATCGCCCGTCGTGCGCATCAGCACATAGACTGTCAGCGCGGCGGAGGCCAGCTGCGCAATCACCGTCGCAATCGCGACGCCCGCGATGCCCATATCGAACACCGCGACAAAGACAATATCCAGCACCGTGTTGACAACCGCCGAAACCACCAGAAAATACAGCGGCCGCTTCGTATCGCCCACCGCGCGCAAAATGCCCGAGCCGCTGTTATAAATCAGAAGTCCGCTCAGGCCCGCAAAATAAATCTGCAGATACTCCTCCGCCTGCACAATCACATCGTCCGGCGTCTGCATCGCGCGCAGCATCGCCGGCGTCATGACAACGCCAATCACGCTCAGCACGACGCTCAGCAAAATGGTCAGCGCCATCGTCGTCTGCACCGCCTTGTGGACGTTTTCGCGCTCATGCGCGCCATAATAGCGGGAGATCAGCACGCCCGCGCCCGTGGCAAAGCCGGTAAAAAAGCCGATGAGCATGTTGATCACCGGCGAGACGCTGCCGACCGCGGCCAACGCATGCTTGCCGACAAAATTCCCGACGACCACACTGTCGACGGTATTGTAAAGCTGCTGAAAAACATTTCCGATCAGAAGCGGCACGGAAAACGCAACCAGGTGCCGTAAAATACTGCCGCTGGTCATGTCCGTGTCCGCTCTGCGAAGTGCTGCGGGCAAATCACATTCCTCCCCTTGTCAACGCGCCGTTTTTTATATTATATCATACGTTGTCCAAAAAGCGAGGTTTCTGCCGCAAAACTTTGTTTATTTTCGACACATGGTCAGTCCTTCTTGTTTTTCTCTCCGCGATCGTAATAGGCATAGAACGCGATGACCAATCCGGCAAGCGGAAAAATCACGCCGCCGATGCCGGCAATTTCGATGATTGTAAACCGCATGAGCAGAATGCAGACAATGCCCGCCATCATCAGAACCAGCGCAAAAAGAAGGTGCTTGATCGTTTCCATCGAACCATCCTTTCATTTTTTTACTGAAAGTATACACCAAAGCTCCGGCCATGACAAGCGATCCGGCGTTCCGCCCGCCTTGGAAGCCGTCTTCCGCAGCTGACAAGATTTCCAAAATTTCTCTTGCGCGTGTCCTGCGGATATGATAAGATGTGAGTATAGTCGCAAGTTGTATGTCACAAAAGGAGGTGATCGCTTGTCATCACGCGGAAAGCAGCCAAACGGCCTGCTGACGCAGCAGAAAATGCTGCGCGCGGCAGTGACGCTGTTTTTGAAAAATGGCTATGAGGGAACGACCACCGCGGAAATTGCCCACACCGCGGGCATGACGGCCAGCTCGTTCTTCCGCGCCTTCCCCAGCAAGGAGGGGCTTTTGCTGGAGCTGGTGCAGCGGATGTTCGGCGGGCAGTTTGATCTTGCTGAACAGCACAGCGGCCCGGACGATCCGGTGTTCCTCTACGCCGTGGAGACGGCGCTTCAGCTGCACATCGCCGAGCTCAGCGAGCCCCTGCGCGAGCTGTACGTCATGGCCTATACGCTGCCGACGACGTCTGCGTATCTCTACCGCAAAACGTCTGACCGGCTGCAGAAACTCTTCCAAAGCTTCCTGCCGCAGGCGCAGGCCAAGGATTTTTATGAGATGGAAATCGCTTCGGCCAGCATCATGCGCGGCTTTATGGCCGTCCCCTGCGACCTGTATTTCACCATCGAGGCCAAGATCTCGCGCTTTCTGGACTGCGCGCTGAAGCTCTATGACGTTCCAACGCCGCAGCGCGAGGCCATCACCGCGGCGGTGCTGCAGCTGCAGCTGCCGCCCATGGCGGCGGAGATCATCCGCAAGACCGTAGAACAGGCCGAACGGGGCTTCGATGCTCTGACGGCAGACAAATAAAATCCAAAGGGATATCCCTTTGGTTCCTCCGCAGGAGGAACCAACCACTTTTTGTCACGGAGGTACCATGATGAAAAAACGACTTTTCAGCCTTCTGACCGCGCTGGCGCTCTGCCTGACGCTGGTTCCCGCGGCGGTTTTTGCGGAAGACGCGCTCGAACCTGCGCCGGTCTGCGTCTGCCAGACGCGCTGCACCGAGGCGCTTTTGAACCCGGACTGCCCCGTCTGCGGCGCGGAGGGCGCGCAGGCGGCCGACTGCGCCGCGCCGGAGGCCGCCAACGGCCAGGCAGCCGGCGGGAGCACGCCGTTTCTGGATATTGTTGACGGGCCGGACGGCGAAGGAAACGGCCCGGACGGCGCCGGTGCGCCTGAGGGCGGCGGAAACCAGCCGGAAGAAGGCATGGAAGATTCCGAAAAGGCGCCAGGGGCCGCGCCGGAGCAAGAAGACGAGTCTTCGTTCAACGAACCCGAGGCGGACGAGCAGCCCGAGGGCGGCATGGACGGCGTTGCCCTGCTGAATGCGGAAAACGGCATCCGCGTGCAGGCATCCGGCGGCGAGCTCTGGCTGGGTGGCGTAGATGTGCTTCAATATCCGAGCGGAAACAGCCCCAACAGCGGCAGCTATCATTATGATAGCGAGACCTCGACACTGACGCTGACAAACTATGTGGTTGAGGGAGCGAATTACAAATCGTTTACGACGAATAACAGCGGCAGCATACCAACGGCTGCGTATCTGTATACAACAATGCAGGCGCTGAAGATTAAACTGGAGGGCAACTGCCGGTTTGGCGAAAGTGGAAACACCACGGAGTATTTGACCGATGGTAAAACCACCAGAACCGTAGGTATTGCAACCCGAGAAGGCACGACAAACTACATCTACATCAACAACATGGGTGGAACAGGAAATCTGGAGATCAACTCCCATGTCTGGCCATTGGCGGTGTGTGATGTAACCATCTACGCCGGAACTGTTACACTCAACAGCGGCATGGATGGCTGCGCGGTTCGGGGAAATTTGACACTCAGCGGTAGCGCCAACGTCACGATAGCCTCCCTGCTCAACGGCAGGCTTGCATACAACGGTGCAAAGATCAACGGCAAACTGACGATGTCTGGAAACGCCAAATTAACGGTTACTACCAACGGCGTGACATACAAAAACGAGTCCAACATCAAAAACCCGATCGCGCTGCAGGCCGGCAGCATCTCTGTGAACGGCAACGGCCAACTGATCGCTACCAGCAGCGGAAGCAATACGAACGACGGCTGCCAGGGCTACGGAATTTACGTCAACGGCAATCTGGGCATCTATGAGAACGGTAGAGTTGAGGCATATTCCAACGGATATAATACGAAGACTCAGCAGCACGACGGCAAGGAAGCCATCTATGTGACCGGCAAACTGACGATGGGTTCCGGCACATATCTGCGCGCCAAAACATTGAATGCAGAAACAAACAACGATGATCCTGGTACATACGGCGCGCTCCGCTTGAAAACCGCGGATGGATGGGACCTTGCCACAAATGATAAGAGCGGCAAGCTGAACAACAACAATGCCGTCGTGACATATCCCGTCGGCGGTTACTTCAACACAACATACCGCAGCGTATTCGCCTGGCCCGATCCTAACGACCGCATGGCCGGTTACGCGGCAAAGGAGGTCACCATTCAAGGCCTTAAAAATACCGTGCTTGCGCTCAACAATAATGCAGCCGGGTATGGCATATACTGCTACCGCGACCCGAATGACACCACGCCGACGCAGTGTGGCACTAGATACGCCTACTCAAAAAGCGATCCACTGGATTGGTCACAAGGGAACTCCGGCATCGGCCCGGCGGATTATCGGGCCTTTTATGGCATTGACGTTCAGTCGGGCTCGCATACCATCGTATGGGACGCGATTTCGGAGGAGCGCGATCACCCCTATATCACCGTGCGCAGCGGCGCAACGCTGACGCTGGAACTGAAAGACAACGGCACAGAAGGCAACAGAAGCTATTTAGGAAATACAAATGGCGGCATTTATGATAATGTGATCAAGGTAGCAAGCGGCGCAACCTTGAACATCATCGGCCCCGCTGGGCGCGATTACCTGTACACAGCGCTGACGCTGATTGGCCGCATTCAAGCAGCGTCGACCGCAACGGTAAATTTCAAAAACTGCATTGTATATGCAAGTGGCTATATCGGCAGTCAGGATGCAAATGTTTCCGTTGAAAACTGCTGGATTGACACTGCCGGTTTTGTCGGGAACCTGACCGTACAGAACAGCACCGTGAAAGGCAGCTATCAGGACGGCACACTGACGGTAGACCGCACCAGCAACGCAAATCTGACAATCGCCGGTAATATCACGGCAAAGGATACATCCGGAGCTCCGGTCTATCGGACGCAGATTGAACTGGAGGACTTCAGCAGCAGCCACAATAAGAAACCGGTTCTTTACAAGCAAACAAAAGACGGCGCTGGCTCTGCGCAGCTGTGCGCCGTGGTCACAGGACTGCGCCTGAAATCCGGCACAACTGCCACCAAGCTGGATAACCTCTCCATGCTGGCGCACGACAATACGATTGTTCTCTGGCTTCCGTTTAATACAGTGACGGAAAATGTATACGGCTTCGACGACGGCTCTGGGGATGTCGGCGGCTTCATCCATGATTCGGGCGATAATCCCCAAATTGTAACAAAGGCCGACCACAGCACCGCAGGCAAGCTGGTGCTGCGCAACCGGCTTCTTGCCGCGGGTATCCTTGCCATGCGCGGAACGGACGCGCTTTGCGCCGGATATGTAGAAAACAGCTCTGAAAATGAGTGGATTTATTATGAGAGAGAAAAGGAGGTCAAGCTGCAATCGGCATCGGGCCGAAGGGTCACAGGCTTCGGAATTCGCGCGCTGGAGGGCGCGGACGCAGAGGTTAAGATCAACGGTCTGGACCTGGTTGGCGAAAGAAAGCGCGTCGAGGTAGATAATAAAGCAAAACTTTCGATGGTCCTGATGACGGGTACCGAGAACCAAATGACCGCCAACAGTGACAGCACGGACGCTGTGCTGACGCTGCACGGCTCGGGCAGATTGATCATCCGCGGCCAGGCGGGCGGCGAAACGCTGAAGCTGGCCGGAGACCACGCGATTGACGCAAGCGCCAACGCTTCGCTGACGCTAAGCGGCGTTACCCTCATCAACCTCTGCACCGCCAACAATCCAGAAACCGTGCTCGGTTCTTTGACGATCAAAAACAGCACCGTCCTCGGCCTCGGCAAGATTACCTGCAGCAATATTATCATCGACGGCGGCAGCGTCGACTTAGACGTCCCGGTGGGAACGATCGTCAAGGATTCCGAGGGCAACGAGCTCAAAAAGGTTGCGCTGAGCTTCAGCGAAATAGAGACCGCGATTGAGAACATCGCCATTTCCGGCCTGCCGGAGGGCACAACGTTCAACAGCAGCCGCCTCTCCACCGATGAAAAGGGCGGGCTCTATCTCTGGATCCCCAAGGACGCGACGATTAAAACCGTCACCATCGGCGGCAAGATCTACTATCCCAAAGCGGACGGCAACGTGACCACCGGCGACGCTCCAAAGTTTGACAGCCCAGACAAGGACACCTCCCTCATAGCAGTACGCGGTTCCTATCCCAGCTTGAGCGTTACCGTCACCGGCACGCCCGAGCCCACGCTGCAGTGGCAGATCAGCACGGACGGCGGCACAACATGGACGGATATCAAGGATGCCACGGAGTCCACTTGCAGCGCCGGCGAGATGACACTTGCCAATCACGGCACAAAATACCGCTGTGTCGCAGCAAACACAGCTGGCACGGCAACGTCTAAAACATTTACGGTGTACTATTGTCCATGGAATGTGGGATTTACCCGTTCTTCAGGTGATAGATACACATTCAAGCGGGGAGAAACCGTGACCTTTACCGCCAATCTGGACAATCCTGGTCATAGCCCGTTCAGCGACCTGACCGGCGTTGCGGTATCCTATCAGTGGTGGGCAGGCGTTTTGCCTGCAAGCCAATACGTCGTGGATTGGACGGATATAGCCACTACGGAGGATGGAACATATTTGCTGACGATTACAGATGAGATGGACTACTGGCGTGTTTATTGCAGAGTTACTCTTACCTATCCCGATCAGACTGTAAAGGACACTTCGTCATCTACTTTGGTGAAAGTCGTCACGCCCCCTGTGATCGAAACGTCGCCGAGCAGCACGACGGTCGAGGCCGGCCAACCGGCAACCTTCTCTGTCTCAGTGGGTGGTGCAGGTCTGCGGTATTATTATCCTCTGCACTATCAGTGGCAGATCAGCCGCGACGGCAATACCTGGACAGATATTGAAGGCGCAAGCGGGACGGTGCAGCAGGAAGTGGAGTACATTGACGGTAAAGGCTATGTCTATCGTTATCCAGCCAGCTACACGACGCCGCCTGCGACGGCAGAATTAAACGGCTGCCAGTACCGCTGCGCTGTGTGTCAAGAGGACTTCTTCGGACAAGAATGGAAAGTCAGCAGCGATCCTGTGTACTCCGAGGCCGCGACGCTCACGGTGACGGGGCTGCCGGAGATTACGGCGCAGCCGCAAAACGCCGCCGTGACCTACGGCGAGGATGCCTCCTTCCGCGTGACGGCCAGCGTTGGCACCGGCGAGCCGCTGCTGTACCAGTGGCAGGTGAAAACCGCCGCGGACGGCGCGTTTGCGGATATTGACGGCGCGACGGAACGCAGCTATACGCTCGCCAAGCCAACCGTCTCCATGAGCGGCTGGGAGTACCGCTGCATTGTGCGCAAGGAAAACGGCGTTTCTGTGACCTCCCAGGCCGCAGCGCTCACGGTCGGCAAGCGCTCCATCGCCCTCCCCGCCGCGGACGACACGGTATACACCTACAACAGCCGGGCGCAGACCTACGGCGTTCTTGAGACGGCGGACTATACCGTCTCCGGCGGCACACAGACGAGCGCCAACGAAACCGGGCACCTTGTGACGCTTTCCCTGAAGGACCCGGCCAACACGCAGTGGACTGACGGCACATCGGCCGATCTGAGCTTCCGCTTTGTCATCCGCCGCGCAGCCATTACCATCACGGTCGGGAACCTGTCTGCCTACCGCGGCAGTTCCCTTCCCGCGGCAAGCGAGGCCGGGTACCGCGTCTCGGGTCTGATGGACGGCGAGTCGCTGGAGCATGAACCGGCGCTGACATATGTGAACGAAGATGGAACCGAAATCACGCCCGATATGACAAAGACGGGCACGTATCTCATCCGCGCCGTCGGCGCGTCCGCCTCCGGCAACTACACCATCTCGTGCGCAGATGGCAAGCTGACCGTCTCCTCGCGCCCCTCGGGCGGAAGCACGGCGCCGGCGTATCCCGTCTCCTCCCCCGGCAAGACGGAAAACGGTTCGGTTTCGAGCAGCCCCAAGAACGCCTCCACGGGCGACACCGTAACCATTACGGTCGAGCCGGATGACGGCTACGAGCTGGGCGATCTCATCATCACGGACAAAAACGGGAACCGCGTGGACGCGGCGGACCGCGGCAATGGCAAATTCACATTTGTCATGCCGGACGGCGGCGTGACCATCCGCGCGCGCTTTGTGGAAAAGACCGCAGCCGGTCCGTTCCGCGACGTGCCTTCGTCGGCTTACTACTATGACGCCGTTGTCTGGGCCGCGAAAAACGGTATCACCGGCGGCATCGGCAGCGGGCTGTTCGGCCCCGCGCTTGGCTGCACCCGCGCGCAGTTCGTCACATTCCTGTGGCGCGCGGCGGGCTCTCCCGCACCAAAGGCGGCAAGCCGCTTCACAGACGTTCCCGCGGATGCCTACTACGCAGACGCAGTCGCCTGGGCCGTTGAAAACGGCATTACAGACGGCACCTCGGCCGCGACGTTCGGCCCGGACGAAATCTGCACCCGCGCGCACGCCGTCACATTCCTGTGGCGCGCGTTCGGCAAGCCGGAGGGAAATAGCGCAGGCTTTACGGACATTCCGTCCGGCGCGTACTACGAGCAGGCCGTCACCTGGGCCGCAGAGCAAGGCATAACGACCGGCGTCTCTGACGGGCGCTTCGCCCCCGGCGATACCTGCACCAGAGCGCAGATCGTAACCTTCCTGTTCCGCGCGTATCAGGCGCAATAAAAGGCCATACGTAAAAAAGGCGGCGGAGAGGATTGTCCTCTTCGCCGCCTCCCGGCCATGCCGCGCGGAGATGGTATCCGGTTTTTACGAAAGAAATATAGGAGGGTTCTGTATGAAAATCAGAGGCTGTGCAGCTTCCCTGCTGCTGGCTACAGCGGTTCTGGCCGGGCTGCTCACCGGCTGCGCAGAAAAAACCGCCGTGCAGGAAGATGACCCCATCATTGCCTCCTACGGCGAAACAGAAATCCGGCAAAGTCTTGTAGACTATGAAAAAAAGAATCTCCAGGCCCTGAACGGAACTGCCGACGTAAGCAGCCGCGAGGCCACCGAGCAGCTGCTTTTGAATCTCGCCATGCTCGACGAAGCAGAGCAGCTCGGCCTGCGTGTGACGCAGGAGGAAGCCGACGCAGCGTTTGCCGCGCAGAAGCAAAATTACGAAACCTCTGATGAAGTGCGCCAGTATGTCGGCGATTGGTGCAAGCAAACAGGCGTCACTCTGGAGGACTACTTCAGCGCCGTGCAGGAGCAGCTCCCGCGCGTGATTCTCCGGCAAAAGCTGCGCAACGCGCTCGGCGAGGCTTACTGCGAAGCGCACGGTCTTTCCTTCACAAAGGTTAATCCGCCCGCGGAAATGGAGGCTTACGTGCAGAACTACCTGGACGGCCTGCTCGACAAATACAGCGCAAAGATCACCTATTACCGCTGAAAGCGCAAAAGCTCCCCGGTTTTTGCCCTCTTGGCTGTTATTTTAGTGGCGGGGAAACCCAGGTGTGGCAAATACAAAAAAGCCTTGAAATCGTGTGATTTCAAGGCTTTTTACTGGTGGGGGAAGGTGGATTCGAAGTCTGGCAATCACGTTTTTAGAAATATTTTTCGTATAAATCTGTAATTTTACGTTCAGAATCCGTAGAATTTCGTATCAGTCAGTCTA
>CAKUCT010000054.1 GCA_934643765.1 uncultured Oscillospiraceae bacterium | reverse complement strand
CTCGAGCAGTCTCGAATGCAGGTAGAACACGTCACCGGGGTAAGCCTCACGTCCGGGCGGACGCCGGATCAGAAGAGACAGGGCACGGTAAGCGGTGGCGTGCTTGCTGAGGTCGTCGTAGATGACCAGCACGTCTTTTCCCTCGTGCATGAAATACTCGCCCATCGTACAGCCGGAATACGGCGCAATGTACTGCAGGGGCGCGAGCTCCGAGGCCGTTGCGGAGACGACGATGGTGTATTCCATCGCGCCGGCGGCTTCGAGTGTGGAGACCAGCTGGGCAACCGTCGAGCGCTTCTGGCCGATGGCGACATAGATGCAGATGACATCCTTGCCCTTCTGGTTGATGATGGTGTCGGAGGCCAGCGTGGTTTTGCCGGTCTGACGGTCGCCGATGATCAGCTCACGCTGACCGCGGCCGATGGGGATCATCGAGTCGATAGCCTTGATACCGGTCTGCAGCGGGACAGAGACGCTCTTACGCTGCAGGATGCCGGGGGCGGGGGACTCGATGGGCGCGAACTTCTTGGCGTCGATGGGGCCGCGGCCGTCGATCGGCTGGCCCAACGCGTCGACCACGCGGCCGATCAGAGCCTCGCCGACGGGGACGGAGACCACGCGGCCGGTGCGGCGCACGGTGTCGCCCTCACGGATACCTTCTTCGCTGCCGAGCATGACGATGGACACGGAGTTTTCCTCCAGATTCTGTGCCATGCCGTATACGCCGCCGGGGAACTCCAGCAGCTCGTTGACCATACAGCCAGTCAGGCCGGCGGCCTTTGCGATACCGTCGCCGATCAGAATGACGGTGCCGGTCTCAGACTGGTTGATCTTGGCTTCATAGTGTTTGATTTGAGAACGGATGATTCTTGAAATCTCTTCCGGTCTTAATTCCATTGCTTCACCAGCTTTCAGTAGAATAAAGCCTGGGAAAGCTCTGAGGCAATCGCGGCATACATGCGGCGACTGGCGCAGAGGCTCTCCTCTTATAGGGTGCTGCTTTCAAGCAGTTGTTGGATCTGGCTGAGATGATTGCGCACGCTGCCGTCGAGCTGCCGGTCCGGGAGCTCCAGACGGATGCCGCCGAGAAGACTCGGGTCAACCTGGACGCTCAGCTCCACCTGCTTATGGCACTTGGCCTCAAGCTTGGCGCGGAGTCTGGCTGTCTGATCGTCTGTCAGCGGAACGGCGCACACGGCGCGCACGTCAATGATGCCGTGCGCTTCATTGTAGCGGCTGCGGAACGCCTTGACGCAGTCCGGCAGCAGGGAAATGGTGCCGTTGTCGCACAGAAGCTTCATAAAGTTCAGCACGTACGGATGCACCTGGTCCTTCCAGGCTTCGTCGATCAGCTGCGCGCGCTGCGCCTTTTCAATCGACGGCTCCATCAGAAGCCGGGTATAGTCCGGATTCTGGCGGAACAGAGCGCTGATTTGCAGCAGCTCGTCGAGAAGCTTCTTTTCCAGCGACTCTTCCTGGGCCAGATCATACAGCGCACCGCCGTAGGTTATGGCAGTTTTGCTAATCATGCTTCATCACCCAATTCGTCGATAAAACGCTCGATGAGCGCCTCATGCTGCTTTTCGTCGATCTCTTTCTCCGTGACCTTCGCGGCAATTTCCACGGCCAGGCCGGAGATTTCGCTCTTCATCTCGTTCATGGCCTTGCGGCGCTCAAGCTCAATGTCGCGGCTGGCCTTTTCGCGCATGGCGGCCGCTTCGCTCTGGGCGCTTGCAAGCATTGCGTCGGAGCGGGTCTGCGCGTTTTTGACGGCGCGGGCCGTAATGGCCTCCGCCTCGGAACGGGCAGTCTGCAGATGGCCTTCGTATTCGGCCTTTGCCTGCTCGGCGTCCTGCTTGGCGGTGTCAGCGTCGGCGTAGATGGCGTCTACCTCTTCCTGGCGCTTGGCAAGAATGTTCTGAATGGGCTTGAACAGGAATCTCTTGAACAGATAGATCTGAAGCAAAAGGTTACAGATCTGCGCGATGACGGTCCACGGGGCAAGCTCAACGAGGGACTGAAAACTCATTCAACAGTCCTCCTTCCATTGCGTAAAATCTGTAGCTTACAGAAGGCCTGTGAAAAGACCCGGGGCGACGAAGATCAGCAGCAAGCCGATAACGAAGCCGTAAATACCGGTGGTCTCGGCGCAGGCGATGCCGAGGAACATGGTCGAAGTGAGATCACCCTTCATTTCCGGCTGACGCGCCATAGCTTCCAGAGCCTTACCGGCGATGTAGCCTTCGCCGATACCGGGGCCGAAGCCGGAGATCATTGCGATACCAGAGCCGATTGCGCAGCCCATGAGAATCAATGCCTTTGCAAGTTCCATGAAAAAATCCTCCTGTGTTACACGTTTTGTTAATCTTACATTTATTTTCTTATTCTGCTGCCGTGCGGATGAAGATCATCGTCAGCATACAGAATATAAATGCCTGCATGAAGCTGGAAAACCAGTCAAAGTAGAGCGAAAGAACGGCGGGAATGCCGACGGCCAGGAACGGAATATGGCCCAGAATATCGCCGACCACGCCCGGAATCAGACCGAACAGCGCCTTGTTCGCCAAAATCAGCGCCGCATAGACCAGCGCGCTGATGACGTAGCCGGACAGGACGTTGCCGAAGTGACGGAACGACATGGAGATAGGCTTGAAAACCTCGCCCAGCAGATTGAACGGCGCCATCGGGAACAGCGGCTCGCAGAAGCCCTTGAGATAGCCGACAAAACCGTTGGTTTTGATTTTGGTGTAAGTAATGATCACGAACACGACCAGCGCCCAGCCGAGCAGCACCGACACGTCCGCCGTCGGGGCCCAGAGACCGAGCAGCGACAGAAGGCTGCATCCGAGCGACAGCGAGAACAGCGCCGCGATCATCGGCACCATGTGCATCCACTTTTCACCCATGTTGCTGCGGACGAAGTTTTCCGCCGTCAGGACGATCTTTTCCGCGATGGCCTGCCGGCGGGAGATGTTCTTGACCTTGAGGTTACGCGTGAGAAAAATGCACAGCCCGGTCAGAACCAGCATCACGCACCACGAGCCGACAAGACTTGCCGTGATGGGAATGCCGCCGAGAATGGGAATGGTGAAATAAATTGGCGAGCCCTGGATGGATACGTCCATTAGTTATCTTCCTCCTTTGTCTGCTGCTCGCGCGCCTCGCGCTTGCCGGTGATGGTGCGGCGCAGCATCATGACGGGCTGCGGCACCAGGAACGGAAGCAGGACGGCGATATAGTGAAAAAACGGGGCGATGATGCCGACGACAATGGCAAAGGCCATGAGCATCATGCGGCCCATATAAGATGTACGGAGTTTGTTCTGCGCGAGCTTCTGTTCTTCGCCCGTGCTGTCGGAGACCTGCTGCACGCGCCGGGCCAGGAGCCAGACGTTTAGAAAGGCAAAGCCGCTTCCCCAGAGCGCGCCGAGTACGACGGTGTAGTCGAGTCTTTGCAGCGCGGCGAAGACTGCGCAGATCAAGGCAACGCAGATTCCAAGGGAGACGGCGACATAGCGCAGTTCTTTTGCGATGGATTTGTTCAGCTTCATAAGACAGCTCCAGTTTTTCAGCGCAGCGGCGCAAACGCGCGCGGCGCTGCTTTGTTTTTTAAATATGGTCGCGGAAGGAGGTACCGGCGGGCGGCTCGGAATCGCGCTTGCCGAGCAAGGGCTTGACTGTCTGGTACACGCCGCAGAACGCGGCAATCAGGCCGATGACAATGGCCGCAACCATCACCCAGATGCCCCAGCCATGCCGGGTGATCAGACGGTGCGCCAGCCAGGCCAGAACCAGCGGCGGCGTGATGATGTTGAAGCCAAGCTGGCCGACGAGCGCAATGCCGCGGAGAATTTTCTGCATGGTCTGCATATGGCGCATGGCATTCGCTCCGTTTCTCCGGGCCCGGACGAGGAGATTTCGCACCGGTTGGGTGAAAATTTGAAAAAAGCCGGAAACTTTCTGGCTTCCCGATATTTTTACCGAATCAAGTAGATTCTAACACAGTTTTGACGAGAAGGCAATATACAAAAACGGAAATGAAATATACTAAAAATGACATAGTTAAGATGACGTTAAGAAAGAGAAAACACCGAAAAAATATGTTATAATCTTTTTGGAGGGATGCACAAATGGAACGCAATTTTTCCGGCTATTGCCGGGTGCAGGACGGGCCACGGCTTGTCTTTGTCGAAGATGAGGACGGCGTGTGGGAGGCAGACTTCAATTATGAGGTTTGCGTCTACCGCACGGAATGTCCCATCGGGCGGGAAATCACGGCCTTTTTGCGCGAGCAGACAGGAAAAGACATATGAACTTCATAGCATAGCAGGCCCGGCGCAGCGTGTCAAAATACTTTTTTGACACGCTGCGGCAGTTTTTCAAACTTCAAAAAAGTTTGAAAAACTGATTGATTAAACGTGAAAGACACCCCTGATGGGTTTCTTTCACACTATCTTCCTTTCCGCAACTGTTCATCTGTAAGTTTTTTGATATGCAGCAGGCCCGGCGCAGTGCTGCGCCGGGCCTGCTGGCATATTAAAATTTCGTGAAAAAATCGTCCGAGTTTCGCCCACCGGGCGAAATGAAGTGGAAATTACGGCCGGTCACAGGGATCCGGCGGCGTAGGTCCGTCGTCCAGGAATTCGCTGACGCGGATGTTGCGCGAGACCTTCATGGCCTCCACGTGCTTGTGGATGAGCTCTTTGACCACCAGCGGCTCTTTGACGTTGACAAGGTCAATGTGCGGCGTTGTTTTGTCAGAAGAGTGGATGATGATGGTGCCGACGCCGAACAGACGCTGGAACAGCGTCACGCGTACAGAAATGTCCGAGATGCGGTAGAGCAGCGTCTCTTCCATTTTCATATTGAGAAGACCCGTCTGGACGAACAGACGATCTTCTGAAAGAAAATACTTCGTGGTGCTCAGGGGCATTCCGAGAATGTGCTTGCGGTCTTCCCAGATGGTTTCAACTCCGGTTTTCATGGCGCGCCTCCGTTTCAGGTATATACTGTTTATTTTAGTATACCGCGCTTTTGAAAGCCGGTCAAGCAGGCACGGCCGGGAAAAACGCGAGAAATTCCGTGATGCCGAACAAAACAAAGCTTCTTTTGAGATTGCCGCTTGACAAGGCGCCGCCGCTGCGATACGTTATTTATATTATAGAATAACTACAGAAAAAGATCTGACATATGGTGGGGCGCGCATGAAGAAAACGCATAGCGATCAATATAAATTTGTAATTCTGACGCTGGGCTTTTTCCTGGCGTTCTTTGGCTCGTTCTGGATCGGACGCTACGATGTGGCTCCGGTGCAGACGCTGCGGATTTTGATAGACCGGCTCGTGCGCGCGGTCAGCTTCGGCCATCTTTCCCTCGAGCAGACCTGGCAGGCGCGCGAGCAGGCTGTGGTTGTGAATGTGCGTCTGCCGCGTGTGGGTGCGGCGGCGCTGGTCGGAGCGGCGCTGTCTACGGCGGGCTGCGCCTATCAGGGCATGTTCCGCAATCCAATGGTCTCCCCGGACCTGCTCGGCGCGTCCACCGGCGCGGGCTTCGGCGCGGCGCTGGCGCTGCTGCTGGGACTCGGGTACATGGCGGTGACGGTTTCGTCGTTCTGCTTTGGACTGCTCGCGGTGCTGCTGGCCTATCTCATTTCAAGGGCGAGTAAAATTCAGCCCGCGCTTTCCATGGTGCTGGCGGGCGTGATGATCAGTTCACTTTTTACCTCCGGCACGTCTTTTGTTAAGCTTGTGGCCGATACCGACCAGCAGCTGCCCACCATCACCTATTGGCTCATGGGCGCGCTGACGTCGGTGAAGCTGCGCGATCTGCATTTTGCGTTCGGGCCGATTCTGGTGGGGCTGGTTCCGCTGTGGCTGCTTCGCTGGCGCATCAATCTTCTGACGCTCAGCGAGGCGGAGGCCAGAAGCATGGGCGTCGACACCGGAAAAATGCGCCTGATTGTGGTGCTGTGCGCCACGCTGATGACCGCCGGAAGCGTCGCCATCAGCGGCATGATCGGCTGGGTCGGGCTTGTGATTCCGCATTTTTGCCGCATGATGTTTGGACAGGATTACAGAAAGCTCATTCCGGCCTCCAGTCTTCTTGGCGCGTCGTTTCTGATGGTTGTGGACAATCTGGCCCGGACGATCACCACGAGCGAAATTCCGCTCGGGATTCTGACTTCGTTTGTCGGCGCGCCGGTATTTTTGTATCTCATTTTGTCGGGAGGGACGCAGCGTGAGCATTGAGGCAAAAAAGCTTTGCTTTTCCTACGGCGCGCAGGACGTTCTGCGGGACGTGTCCTTCACGGCCGGGCGCGGTGAAATTGTTGCGGTGCTCGGGCCGAACGGCGTGGGAAAGAGCACACTGTTCGGGTGCCTTCTTGGCTTTTTGAAGCCGTCTTCGGGAGAGATTCTGGCGGACGAAAAGCCGCTGCAGACATATTCCCGGCGGGATTTGGCGTCGAAAATCGCCTACATTCCGCAGTCTTATGCCCCGGCGTTTGACCATACGGTGTTAGACAGTGTGCTCATGGGCATGACGGCGCAGCTGCCCATTCTGGCCCAGCCGGGCCCGGAACAGGAGCAAAAGGCCATGCAGGCGCTGCAGGAGCTTGGCATCGAAAAGCTGGCGCGGCGCGGCTGCACCAGAATCAGCGGCGGCGAGCGGCAGCTGATGCTGCTGGCGCGCGCGCTCGTGCAGGACGCAGGGACGCTTATCATGGACGAGCCGACGGCAAATCTGGACTACGGCAACAGCAGCCGCGTGATGCAGCGCGTGCGAACGCTTGGCGAAAAGGGCTACAGCGTGGTGTTTTCCACGCACGACCCGAATCAGGCGTTATCATACGCCACAAAGGTTCTGGCGCTGAAAAGCGGCCGCGTGCTTGCCTGCGGCCGGCCGGAGGAGGTTCTGACGCAGGAGATTTTAAGCGCGCTTTACGGCGTGCAGGTATCGGTCTGTCAGGTGGAGCTGCCGCATGGCAGGCGGACCATCTGCCTGGCGCAGACGCAGGAGGCATAAAATGTTTTGCTGGACAGAGGAAATGGTGCACTTTATGCGCGACGCGAGCCGCGCAGGAGACTATCACCGGCAGCTTGCCGCGATTTTGAAGGCGCGCCTGGATGGCGCGCAGCATGTCTGCGACGCAGGCTGCGGGCTTGGCTTTTTGTCCTGCCGGATGGCAGAGCAGTTTCCCTATGTGACGGCGGCCGATGTGTCGGAGACTGCTCTGGATGTTCTGCGCGCGCAGGCGCGGCAGCTGCAGCTTTCAAATCTGACGGTTCTGCAGGCTGATCTGACACAGTACACACCGCCAGAGCCGTTTGACGCGATGGTGTTTTGCTTTTATGGGCGCATGCGGGAGATTCTGCACATTGCAAAGCGCTGCTGCCGCGGGCGCATTGCGGTGATCAAAAAGGACTATACACACCACCGCTTTTCCGTGTCGCACGTTCCGCTGCGCGATGAGACGGCCGACCAGGCCGCACAGCTGCTGCGCGAGCGGGACATACCGTTTGCGCTGGAGAAGTTTCAGTTTGAAATGGGCCAGCCGTTCCGGTCGCTGGAGGACGCGGTGCGGTTTTTTGAAATTTACAGCAAGGACGCGCCGGGGGCGCTGACACAGGATGCGGTGCGCCAGCGGCTAAGAGAGACCGGCGACGCGGAATTTCCGTACTATCTGCCGCAGGAGAAGAAGCTTGGCCTGTTGACGCTGGATACAAAGGACATTCCAGAACGGGAGGATTTGATATGATCGACTTGTTTTCTGAAATTTTGAAGGCGCTGGAGGGCGGGGAGAATGTCGTGCTGTGCACGATTCTGGCGTCCTCCGGCTCATCTCCGCGCGGCGCGGGGGCGAAGATGGCCGTGTTTGCAGACGGCCGCACGCTCGGCACCATCGGCGGCGGCGCGGTGGAGCGCATCGCGGCGGAGAAGGCGCTGCAGATGCACAAAACGGGGGCGTCCTTCTGCGAGGGATTCTGTCTGGCCCCGAACCAGGTCAATGACATCGGCATGATCTGCGGCGGAACGGTTATGGTGTATTTCGCGTTCTTCGACCATAACAGCGCGCGCGACGTCAGCTTTGTTCGGGCGGTTCTGGAGCTCTTGAAGGGAGGCCAGGACGCCTGGCTCATCAGCCGCATGGAGCATGGCATGGTCACAGCCATGGGCACCTATGACGAGGCGCACGGCCTTCGCTTCGCAGAGCTCGATGAACAGGAAATCCGGCCCTGGCTGACCAGCAGCGCGGTATACCGGAAGGGAGAGCCCAGCTATTACGCAGAGCCGATCTGCCAGGCAGGGCGGGTGTATGTCTTCGGCGGCGGCCATGTGGGAAAGGCGCTGGTGCCGGTATTGGCCAATGTCGGCTTCCGCGTAACGGTGTTTGATAACCGGCCGGACTTTGCCGAGCCGGAAAACTATCCGCAGGCGGAGCAGGTGATCTATGGCGATTTTTATCATATCGATGAAAAGGTGACGCTCGGGCCGCGGGACTATGTCTGCATCATGACGCCGGGCCACCAGGCCGACCGCGAGGTGCTGCTGCAGGCCATGCGCACGGACGCCTGCTACATCGGCTGCATCGGTAGCCGCCACAAGATCGCTTCGACCAACCGCTACCTGATGGAAAACGGGATTGCGGAGACGGCGCTGGCAAGAATCCACGCGCCGATCGGCCTGACGATCTATGCCGAGACGCCGGAGGAGATTGCTATCTCCATCGCGGCCGAGCTTATCCGGCACCGGGCGGAGTTGGCCGGAACCGAAAAATCAAAGAAGGGTTAAGCATGCATATTTTTCTGACAGGCGATGTGCAGGTAGGGAAGAGCACAATCATCCGCAAGATGCTGCAGGCGCTGCCGCTCAAATACCCGGGCGGCTTTCTGAGCGTGTCCGTTCCCGATCTTCCCGACGGGCAGATGTCCGTATATCTGGTTCCGGCGGGGGAAACCACGCCGCAGATGGCGGCGGAGAACCGCGTGGGCATCCGCAAAGGGGCCGGCCGCGGCATTGAAAAATTTCCGCAGGCATTTGATACCGCCGGAGTGCGGGCGCTGCAGGGCGCGGAAGAAAGCGGACTGATCGTCATGGACGAGGTCGGGCGGATGGAGCAGGACGCGGCCCTGTTTTCCGCGCGGATTTTAGAGCTGCTGGATGGAAAGACGCCGATTCTCGGCGTGGTGCAGAAGGTGGCGGATACGCCGCTGACGAACACCATCCGGCGCCATCCGGATGTCCGGGTGCTGGAAATCACAACCGGGAACCGCGAAGAGATGGCAAAGACGGTTTTGCAGCTGGTGAAAAAGGCGCTTGACCGTGTGACAGACTCGGGCGGCGCGATTGTCTTTCGGGAGGACAAGGTGCTGATGATCCGCGCCGGCTCGCGCTGGTCGTTCCCAAAGGGCCATCTGCTGCCTGGCGAGACGCCTGTGCAGGCGGCTTTTCGCGAGACGCAGGAGGAGACCGGCATCACGGCGGAAATTTTAGAACGGTTCCCGCTTCCCGTGCCGTCTGCCAAGGAGGACGACAAGAGAACCGTCTGGTTCTATCCGGCGCGCTATGTGTCCGGAAGCCTTCTGGCGCAGGCAGACGAGGTGAGCGAGGCGGTCTGGGTTCCGGTCGAAGACGCCGCGGAGAAAATTACGTTTGCGCCCGACCGGGAAGCATTCTGCAAGGCCTGTGAAATCCGATAATCAGAGCTGCCGGGAAAAAAACGGCAGCTGTTTTTTTCTGGCGAAATTCTGCCATATAGTTACCCTGCAGTTTTGACAGGCGCGGCTGACAAAAGTCACTTGTGCTGGCCCGGCCTGTCTGATATGATAGGACCAGAAACGAGGTGCAGCCATGAACGAACCATTTGAATTTTATCAGAAAACTGCAGACTATGTGAAAGCCAGAGCACCGTTTGCGCCCGAGATCGCGCTGATTCTGGGCTCCGGTCTCGGCCCGCTTTCCCGGCAGCTGGAGCAGCCGGTGGAGATCGATTACTGGGAAATTCCGAACTTTCTGGTCTCTACCGCGCCCGATCACGCCGGAAAGCTGATCTTCGGCACACTGGAGGGGAAAAAGCTTGTCTGCATGTCCGGCCGCTTTCACTCCTATGAGGGCTATGATTTTGAGCAGCTGTCGATTCCGGTCCGTCTGTTCAAGCTCCTTGGCGTGCGGCAGACGATCATCACAAACGCAGCGGGCGGTGTGAACGAGGCCTATCGCCCGGGCGATATCATGGTGATTTCCGACCAGATCAAGCTGAACGGCGCAAGCCCCCTGCGCGGGAAAAATGTGGAGCAGTTCGGCCCGCGCTTTTTTGACACGACGAAGATGTATACCCCGCGCCTGCGCGAGCTTGCGCTGCGTCTGGCAAAAAGCTCCGGCCTTCGCGTGCACGAGGGCGTCTATTTCTTCATGCCAGGGCCCCAGTTTGAGACCCCCGCGGAAATCCGGGCCATCCGCCTGCTTGGCGGCGACGCGGTCGGCATGTCGACGGTGACGGAGGCGCTCACGGCGGCGCACTGCCAGATGGAGCTTCTGGGCC
>CAKUCT010000053.1 GCA_934643765.1 uncultured Oscillospiraceae bacterium | reverse complement strand
GGCTATCTTGCCAGCATGATCAATCATATAGGAGTTTAGAATGAAGACATTGTATCTTGACTGCTCGATGGGCGCGGCCGGCGATATGCTGATGGCGGCGCTCTATGAGATCGTCCCAAATCAGGCAGAGTTCTTGCAGACCATGCAGTCTCTCGGCCTTCCCGGCATTGAAATTTCTGCGGCTCCGGCCGTTAAATGCGGCATCACGGGCACACATATGCACGTGCTTGTCCACGGTGAGGAGGAACTCGACGCGCTGCATGCGCAGCTGCACGATCATGAACATATGCATGAACACGAACATGAGCATGAGCATGCCCATGACCACAAGCACGACCATACGCACGAGCACGATGAACACGGGCACCACCATCATACAAGCCTGCATGAGATTGAGCACCTGATTTCGCATCTGGCGCTTCCGAAGGCTGTGCGCGACGACGCGCAGGCAGTCTACCGGCTGATTGCGGACGCCGAGTCGCGCGTCCACGGCGCGCCGGTCGATCAGATTCATTTCCACGAGGTCGGCACGCTCGACGCTCTGGCAGATGTCGTCGGCGTCTGCCTGCTGATGCATATGCTTGCGCCGGAGCGGGTGCTGGCCTCTAATGTGCATGTCGGCTGCGGCAAGGTGCGCTGCGCGCACGGCCTTCTTCCCGTCCCCGCGCCCGCGACGGCGCTTTTGTTGGAGGGCATCCCGGTCTACGGCGGCAGCATTCAGGGCGAGCTCTGCACGCCGACCGGCGCCGCGCTTCTGCGGCACTTTGTCTCCGGCTTTGGCGCCATGCCTGCAATGCGCGTTGAGAAAATCGGCTACGGCATGGGTACCAAGGACTTCCCTGCCGCCAACTGCGTGCGCGCCATGCTCGGCCAGACGAACGCGCCGGAAGAAGACGTTCTGGAGCTTTCGTGCAATCTGGACGATATGACGCCGGAGGCGGTCGGCTTTGCGATGGAGCAGCTGTTTGCAGCCGGCGCGCTCGATGTCTATACGTCTGCCATCGGCATGAAGAAAAACCGCCCCGGGATTCTTCTGACCTGCCTGTGCAAGCCGGAAAACCGGGACGCGCTCGTCCGGGAATTGTTCCATCATACGACGACGCTTGGCATCCGGGAAGCCTCCTTCCGCCGCTATACGCTCGAGCGCACCAGCAGAACCGTCTCGTCTCCCGCCGGCGAGGTCCGCGTTAAAGCCGCCAGCGGCTACGGTGTGCGGCGGAGCAAGCCGGAGTTTGAAGACCTTGCAAAGATTGCCCGCGAAAGCGGAAAATCCCTGGAAGAGGTCCGCTCTGCACTGCCGAAGGATTTGTAAGCTGCGAAACAGAAAAAGGACCTGCCGGACACATTTTGTGTCCGGCAGGTTTTTTATCGTCAAAAGCACTTTGACAATTAACTCTTATTCTGCTCATTATCCAGAAGGTAAAAAGACAGCGACAGATACAAAAGCTCTTCCGGGTTATCCAGCTCACTCTCCAGCAGCGCCTTGATGCGCTCAAGCCGGTACAAAAGCGTGCTTCTATGGATAAACAGCCGGTTTGCCGTCTGCACCGCGTTGAGATTCTGCTCCAGATACACCCGCAGCGTCTTCATATATTCTGTCTGCTGCGTCTCATCGTGCTGCTGCAGAACCAGAAGCTTCTCATGGCAGACCATAGAGCCAGGCAGGCGCCTTGTCGACTGCTCTAAAAGATAGCGGAAGGCAATGCTGTTGAAATGGTGGATCCAGCGGTACGGATTGACCCGGCTGCCGACATCCAGCGCAAGACTTGCCTGCACATACTGCCGCCGAAGATTATCATGGCCGGTCATCACCCGGCTGTAACCCGCTTTGAGATAGCTCTCGCGGACAAAGCACTTGAGTTCGTCTGAAATTTCCTGCTGTGTCTTGCCGCCCTTCTCCAGATGGAAATAGGTCACAACGTCGCCCTCATACAAAAAGCTGCGGCAGAACGGATACATCTTTTCCAGATGGCGGCACAGCAGCTTATCCGCGCGGTTTTTCTGCTCCAGATATGTAATCTTGAACAGCAGGCAGAAATACGTGTCCTCCGCCGGCCAGCCGAGCTCTGCAAGTCCCTGACTCATCTCCACATAATCTGCCATCCGGTCAGACAAAATGCGCGTCAGAAGCCGGTGCAGTCCGGACGATGAAGCCGTATCATCCAGCTCGCGCGCCAGCATAGCGGACACAAACGGTGCGAGGCGCTCAAGAAAATATCCATCCACCGCCGCCTCGCGCAGCGGGTGCGTCTGCTCAAGGAGCATCAGCCGCCTTGTCGACTGCCCATCCTGCCACAGATTCAGGTTCCAGCTCGCCGCGCCGATGATATGCGGCGGCAGAAGCACCGGCGCCTTTTCGGCCAGCATCCGGTTGTATAAGTCGTCCTGCTGCAGACCGCTGACCAGTTCCACAGAAAAGCCATCGGCAAACAGACAGCCGGACGCCGGCGTAACATCTGGCGCGGCCCAGGCATAGATCTGGAAATCCGTGCCGACAAGCGACAGCGGATTATGAAATACCGCCTGCGACGCATAGAGCAATTCCTGCGTTGTTCCCCCGCCAAGCAGCAGTTCTTCAAGCCGATGCTCCCATGCGGCGGCTCGCGTATAAATGTCCTGCAGCGCGTTAAAAATCTGATGCAGCGACGCGGGCACATATAAAACATTTCCATCAGGCTCCGGCGCCTGCATCTGCTGCGCTGCCGGAACCACGCACAGAACATCCGCCCGGCAGAGTTCCGGCTGCAGCGCCTGCGCCACATACAGTTTTCCGGCGCAGACCAGCTCTCCCGGCTCGTAGAGCGCCGGAAGGCCCACCTCCAGCTGCGGCGCGGAAAGCGCCGCTGCCGCGCCGGAAAATTGCTGCTGCAACTCACCGCGTATCACGGCCGCCGTCAGCTTCATAGGCGTGCCCTCCTGCGGTCGACATAGGCTCTTGCAATCTCGGCTGCATCCACGGCGTTTTCCGTGTAGGCATCCGCGCCGATTTCGCGGGCAAACGCCTCTGTCACCGAGCCGCCGCCTACCATAATCCAGACGCGCGGCACGCCCTTACTTTCGCGCAGCACACGAACAGCCTGGCGCATATCCTCCAGACTGGTCGACAGCAGCGACGACAGACACACAATCTGGGTATCCGGGTTTTCCCGCAGGGCCTCCACATATTTTTTCGGCTGAACATCCACGCCGAGATCGATTACCTGAAAGCCCGCGCTGCGGAACATGATGCCGACCAGGTTCTTGCCGATGTCATGCAGGTCTCCTTCCACCGTGCCGAGAATCACCTTCCCGCGCGACGGCAGGTCTGACGGCGTAAAATACGGCTCCAGCCGGTCGAGTCCCAGGCGCATGCACCGCGCCGCGGCGAGAATTTTCGGGATATCGTTGGTGTGCTCCCGATAATACTCTCCGACGCTCCGCATGGCCGGAAGCATGGTTTCATTCATAATTCTGGAAGGCGGAATCCGCTGCTCAATGGCCTTTTGAATCAGCTCCTCCGTGTAGCGCGGATAGCCGGAGACAATGGCCTGATACAAATCGTCCAGTATAGACATACGGACACCTCCTTCCTCAATCTGTTCGTTATACAAGCAGGTAACACCCGGTATACGCAATGGTGCCCGGGCCATAGTAATACGGCAGATCATTGGCCTTGCAAACGCGCAGCACCAGCATGCCGTAGGCTTCCATGGACGAAAGCTTCTTTTCCGGGAACCGGCACGGTGCGTCCGGATAGGTACAAACCGCACAGCGCGTGCAGCAGCCTGTCCCAAGCGCCAGCATCTGCGGATACAGCGTCAGAAGCTGTGTATGAAACGCCGCAAAGGTCTTTTTATGCTGCGCCTCGGCGCGCAGCATCCCCTCGCCGTCCAGATCGTCTTCCAGCTGCGCAACCGTCTGCACCAGAAGCCCCTCGCGGAATGTTCCGACGCGATCACGGCACTCGTCCAGTGTTCCGCAGCCCGGCGGACAGCTCCAGTTCTTCCCGTATTGCCCGCAGCTGTTTGCCTGGCACATGTTCCGGACATCTTCCAAAAGCGCAATCGTCTCAACGCGCAGCGGCGCCGCAGCGGTAAACCCTGCCTCTAAAGCCGCCTGCTTCAGCATTTCGTAATTCAGCATCGCGCGTCCTCCCCGGCCGGCGGAAACTCCAGGGCGTCTATGAACGCATCCTGAAACTGCGGCAAAGACGCCAGCTCCAGAAACTCCGTCTGCTCGGCCAGACGCGCCGCGCGCTGCCAGGCAGCCTCGTGCTGCAGAACCATTTTCGCGCCCTGACCGGCGGCATTTCCGACCGGAATCATTTTTTCCAACAGCTGCGACGGCAGAAGGCCGATGGCGCAGGCGCTGGCAGGGTCAAGATACGTTCCGAATGCGCCGGCCAGATAGACACGCCGGATATCGGCGTACTGCACACCGAGCTTCTGCGTCAGAAGCGCGATGCCTGCGCTGATAGCGCCCTTTGCCAGCTGCACCTCACGCACGTCCTTCTGCGTCAGCACAATACCGGTATCGCCGAGCTGGTAATCCCGTCCGGCAGTCAGGCGGCCCGTTTCATCAATTTCTCCGGTTCTCCGCAGCGCGGCCACCAGATCAATCAGCCCCGAGCCGCAGAGGCCATCTGGACGGCCGCCGCCGATGACGCTCCATTGAATTTTCCCATTCTGAAGCCACACATGGTCCACCGCACCGTCAACACCGCGCATGCCGCAGTGAATCCGGTCGCCCTCAAACGCGGGCCCGGCCGCCGTGGAGCAGGCTACCATGCGGTCTTTTGTTCCAAGCACCAGTTCGCCGTTCGTTCCGATATCAATCAGAAGCGTCAGCTCCTCCAGCTGTTCCCAATGCACCGCGAGCATACATCCGACGGTGTCTGAGCCGATAAAACCGGCGATCACCGGCAGGCACAGAAGCAGCGCCCCCGGCGCAGCCTGCAGATCATAATCCGCCGCACGCAGCACAAGCGGCTCGCATATGGCAGGCATATAGGGTGTTCTGACCAGTGAGCGCGGCGAGATTCCTAAAAACAGATGGTGCATGCAGGTGTTGCCGACCACGCTGATCGCATAGATATCCTCCCGGCGCGCACCCGCCGCGTCGCAAAGCTCCTGCAAAAGTGCGTTGATCGCCTGGCGCACGCAGCCGGAGAGCGCGTTGTCCCCGTTCTGCAGGACATAATTTGCCCGCTGGATCACATCCGCACCGTACTGCGTCTGCGGATTGCGCATGCCGGCGGACGCCGCAGGCGCCTGCTCGTCCAGACGCAGAAGATAGCCCGCGATGGTCGTCGTTCCGATATCAAACGCCGCAAGATAAACCTGCCGCGTACCGGTCCACATGCCGACAATCCGGTTCTGGAACAAGAGCGCTGTCATTGCGCCCCTGTTTTGCTGACGCATAAGGTAAAGCCCGGACGCAAGCGAGGTGTCCGGCTCCAAGCCGGAAAGACCCGTCTGCGCCTCCAGCGCCTTTTTCAGACGGCTCCATCCGTCAAGCCCATCTTCACTTCCATCCAGCTGCAGCGCCACCTGCCGCAGCACCGGCTGCAGCGGTTCCGGCGTTTTTGTTTCTGAAGCCGTCAGGACACGCAGTGTATCATTCTGTTTTCCAACGCTTCGCACCTCCAGCGGCGTTTCAATCGCCGTCTGGCACGCCAGCACCTGCGTCCATGCCGTTTCGCCGGGTCGCCTGATTTCCACACGGCATTTTCCACAGCGCCCCGTCCCGCCGCACGGCGCGTCCGGCACGAGGCCAGCTTGAATCTGCGCAGCTAAAATGGTGGTTCCTGGCTCTGCCTGCAGCGTCCGATGTTCTTCCGGGAATGTAACAGGAATCAAATCCATATCATATCTCCATTTTGTCACGAACCAATCCGGCATTTCGCCCGAAGAAGGCGCTGCCCGCAGACCGGTTCTCATACAGTATAGCAGAAAAAGACTGCCGCGTCCACAAGATATGGGGCGCGGCAGTCTTTTTGACAGTTTACTTACGCAGCCGGTCCGTCCACCGCGCAGAACGATCAGCGCTTCTTGCTCTTCTCGTTGACATAATCCATAATCTGATGGGCGTCGTCAATATCGTCCGCCATCAGGTTCACAGCGACGCTGTGCGGCGGCAGGCAGTCGAAGATGGCGTCAATGTCATCCGCATTGAGCCGCGCCAGACCGATTGCAACTTTCTTTCCGCTCTCGATGATTTTGCGGAACTGCGGGATCATCTCGCGCACGGTCGGGCCGCCGACGTCCTTGTTCACCTGCACAACCGAGAGGTTCTTCAGCTTGAGCATATGATCCAGGCAGAAGAACGATGTCGGGTGCAGATGCACCAGGGAATAATCATAACCTTCAATATACTTGCTGGAGGTTTCAAACAGATACTCGTCATAATGCGACGGCGAGAGCAGCGCGCAGAGGTCTTCCTGATACCAGATCACCTTGCCGGGCGCCCAGATATGATAGAAGCCAAAGTTATAGCCGCCGTGGAAGGGCTTGATGCGCTTATACTGCTCATTGATCAGCCAGCGCTGGGCCTGTACAATCGTATCAAACGAGCGTTTCATCAGCTCCGGCTCTTCCATGACCGCGTAGATGAGTTCCGTCTGGCCAATCAGAGAGCCGATGGTGTCCGTCACACCGCGCAGAATCGGCTGGCCTACGCTGAAGCGGCCGTTTCCGAGCTTCTCAAGCTTTTCCACAAACTCCAGATACTTCTGCATCCAGGCGTTGTTCGGGTCAAACTTCAGATTTTCCAGATCTTCCACGTCGTCGAGTGTCTTGTGCGAGACAAAGCTCACGGCGCCTCCCTGTACCTGCGCGCCCATGGCGCCCTCCATCCACGGGAAACCCGTGCAGGGGTCTGCCGAGAAGACGCCATCCATATCCACCTGGCACAGCTCCTGATACATCCGCTCATAGTCCGGCAGGAAGCTGTCGACGTCGATCTGATCCGGCGTGACAATGTGCCCTTTTTCGATGATCTTTTTGGTCGCCTCAAATTCCTTGCTGAAAAATACTTTGCCGAGACGAACGATACAGAGCGGGCGCTTCTGATCCTTTCCTTCCCAGAAATCCATGTGCCGCTGCAGCCGTTCTTCTATCGTCGGAATCATAGAATCTCTCCTTTTTTGCAGTATGATCGAAATATAACCGAACTTACGAGCTTACTTTTCTCTGCCGGTTGCTTCCAGATAGGCATCGTAGCCGCCTTCTGCCATCCAGTCGTCGAACAGAAGATCCTTGTTGTCGAACTTGATGAATCCGTTGAAGGATGCGTAAGCCTCACGGTCGCCGTTTGTGAAGTCGATCTGGCCGCCAAGACCTTCAATCTTAACCTTGCCGGTCGCCTCGCGCAGCGCATCGTCGTCGTTGGAGCCGGCGATCTTGGCCGCTTCATACAGAACCATTACCGTATCCCAACCGCGGTAAGCCGATTCGTGCTGCGGCATCTCGCCGTACTTGTCCAGATACTTCTGCAGGAACTCTGCAACGTTGGGAATGGTGCAGGACTCAACGTCCGGATAGGTTACGTAGGGATATGCAACAAAGATGTAGTTGGTGTTCGGCGCCATGCCGGCGATGTCCAGTTGGTCGATGCTGAGCGTCTGAGACGAGCAGATCATACCGGTGTAGCCGCTGTTGCGCAGCTGCTTGGTAAAGGGGCCAAAGGTGTTGCCCTGCAGGGACATGAAGATCAGATCTGCGTTGGTCGCCAGCAGCTTTGCAATCTGGCCGGAGAAGTCGGAGTCCTCCTGGTCGCACTGCTCACGCGTGGTGATGGTGATGCCAGCCTCTTCACAGAGCTTCACGAAGGTGTCCGCGGTGGTCTTCGCACTGTCGTCAGTCGAGTTCATAACAGCAACCGTGGTGTAGCCGAGCTGCTGAATCATTGCGACGTCCTGCGGGACGGTACGGTTGTTGTTGCAGCTGGCGCGGAAGGTGTAGATCATGGACTGGTCTTCCATCCAGCTTGCGCCGGTGCCCATGCCGAAGTTGTAGACCTTTGCTTCGTTCAGATACGGGATGCAGGCTGCAACCTCGTTGGAGTTGACAGAGCCGAGCACGCAGTCAACGCCGCCGGTCAGCATCTTCTGCACGACTTTGACAGCCTCTTCCGTGCTGCCGGTGGTGTCATAGTGCTCAATTTCAATCGTTGCGCCGTTCAGGCCGCCGTTGCTGTTGATGTAGTCAATGGCAAGGTCAACGCCCATCTTTGCCGCGTTGCCGGCCACGGAGTTCGCGCCCGTCAGCTGCAGATAAGAGCCAATCTTGAACACATCGCCGGAAGATGCCGCTTCTGTCGTTTTCGGGGCTGCATCCGTGCTGGCGGCTGTTTCCTGGGTCGTTGTTTCGGCTGCGGGGGTATCCGTGTTCGTCTGACCTGCGCAGGCGCAGAGACCGAAAATCATAAGTATTGCAAGAATCCATGCGGTAAGTTTTTTCATAATACATTCTCCCATCTGTAAATTTCATTTTGTGGATGCGAGGGGTACGAGATAACATGTCGTGTGGGTTTTTACGAAATGATGTTTTGACTCAGGACGCAAGCTCCTTTGCCTTCTGCGCGGCGGAGGCAGCGTCCGTTGTGTAGGCGTCGGCACCGATTTCATCAGCAAATTCCTGTGTGATCGGCGCGCCGCCGACCATGATCTTGATCCGGCTGCGGAAGTCCTGTGCGTTGAGCAGCGCCACGGCCTCCTGCATGGCGGGCATCGTCGTCGTCAGAAGCGCGCTGAGCGCAACAACCTTGACATCCGGATGCTCCCGGACAGCCTCTACAAAGCGCTCAGCCGGAACGTCGACGCCGAGATCGATGATCTCAAAGCCGGTGCTTTCGATCATCATGGACACCAGGTTTTTGCCGATGTCATGCAAGTCTCCTGCGACGGTGCCGATGATGAGCTTGCCGGCGTCGGACGCGCTGTCGTCCGTCAGATGCGGCTTGAGCACCTCAACGCCCTTTTTCATTGCTCTGGCCGCAACCATCATTTCCGGCACAAAGATCTCGCCATTTTTAAAGCGCTCACCGACGACACCCATCGCGTCAATCATTGTGTTCAGCACATCGATTGCCGGCACGCCGGCGTCCAGCGCTTCTGTGACCAGGCCGCCAACCAGCTTTGCTTTACCTGCGCTGACAACCTGCGCCAGTTCCTGTAATTTTTCCATGACTGCACTTCCTTTCACGTCTTGTATCCACCCCAGCTGGGAGCAGTTACTTTTTTACCGGGCCGATGAGCCCTGCGCGGTACGCACCGATGTATTCCATACAGTAATCGTCCAGACCCAGCAGCGCTTCTGTCGCATAGATCAGGCCCAGCATATCGCGGTTCGTCGGGTCGAGAATCGCGCTGTCAAGTCCGGCGTTCATCGCCAGCACCAAAAATCCCAGATTGATCAGCTTCCGCACCGGAAGGTTGAAGGAGATGTTGCTGACCGCCGCGGTAATGTGGATATCCGGATACCGCTTGCGGATGCTGGAAATCACCTCGATGTTCGTCTCAATGCCGTTTTCCGACGTACAGAGCATCTCAACCAGCGGGTCAATATGGATCCGGTGCGGCGCGATGCCGAATTCCTTCGCCTTTTCCATGATCTTATCGAACACACGCAGCCGGTCCGCCGCGTTTTTGGGGATGCCCGTGTCGTCGCTCAGAAGGGCGATCACTTCCCAGTCCTTGTTTTCCGGCATGGCCATGAGCGGAAAAATGCGCGCAATCTTGTCTCCCTCGCCGGAGACGGAGTTAAAAAGGCCCGGCCGCTTGCAGAATTTATAGGCTTCTGAAAGCACCTTCGCGCTCGGGCTGTCGACCGAAATCGGAAGATCGGTCACAGACTGGATGCAGTCGATCATCCAGTGCAGCGTCTCAAGCTCCTGGCTTTCCGGGACCGAGGCACAGCAGTCAATAAATGTCGCATTGCTCTGCGCCTGCAGCAGCGCGCGCTCTTTGATGAACGCATCGTCGCGCCTTGCAATGGCGTCGGCCACAGCCGGAATGGAACCATTGATTTTTTCACCAATTATAATCATGTGCTTTCCTCCGTTTCTGTTACTTTTATACTAATTATAGCAATGGGTGTCGGAAAACGAAATGCTACAACCTGCTTATAAAAAAAGCGATCCTTCCTACAAAGTGTAGGAAGGATCGTCTGCATTCAGTTCAAAAGCGTACTATGCCTTCGGGTGATATTTATTATAGACCGACTTGAGGTTCTGTTTGACTAGGTGCGCATAGACCTGGGTAGAAGAGATATCGCTGTGACCAAGCATCTCCTGAATCGAGCGCAGATCTGCGCCGTTTTCAAGCAAATGCGCCGCGAAGCTGTGCCGCAGGGTGTGCGGCGTGATGTCCTTGTCGATCTGCGCCTTTTCCTGATAAAACTTGATGATTTTCCAGAAGCCCTGGCGGCTCATGCGCTCGCCGGAGACATTGACAAACAAAGAGTGCTCCGACGGACTTGCCAGCATCTTCAGCCGCACATCATCAATATACGTGTGCAGCGCCTGCACGGCCTCGGGATAAAGCGGGATGATGCGCGTCTTTCCGCCGGACTCGCAGCGGATAAAGCCGCCTGCGATGCTCACGTCATCAATGTTGAGGTTGATGAGCTCGCTGACGCGGATGCCGGTTGCATACAGGACCTCCAGCATCGCCTTATCGCGGCAGCCCTTCATATCGCTCGTCCGGGGCTGCTCCAGAAGCAACTCCACCTCTTTGCCGGTC
>CAKUCT010000052.1 GCA_934643765.1 uncultured Oscillospiraceae bacterium | reverse complement strand
GGTTTGCGATGGCTGCGTCGGTAATCAGCGGGGCGATCAGCCGCGAGAGCAGCGTGACGCCGCCCTGCAGAATGGCAACGGGGATGGCAGAGAAGATGCAGCCCTTGCCCATGGAGGCGGCCATGACCATAATGATGATTGCGTCGAGCGCGGCCTTCGCGCACAGAAGCGAATAGTCGCCCAGGAGGCCGTCCTGAATCGAGCCCACGATGGCCATCGCGCCGATGCAGACGGTGAGCGATGCGTGGATAAAGCCGTCGAGAAAGCCGGAATCAGACTCATTGTGGGTCTTTTGGCGCAGCCAAGCGCCGAACTGCTCAAAGCGCAGCTCCAGATCAAAGAGCTCTCCGACGATGCTTCCGAGCACAAAGCAGACAATCAGCATCATGCTGCCCGTGGTTTCCAGCGCGCCGTCCGCGATTTTCAGCATCTGCTGCATGGCGCCGCCGATGCCGATGAACAGGACGCACACGCCGTTTGCCTTGAGCAGGGTGTCTTGCATATGGTCTGAAAGAATGTTTTTGAACAGCAGGCCAAGAAGGCCGCCGACGATGATGGCTGCTGTGTTGATGATGGTTCCAAGTCCCGGCATGAGAATGCTCCTTTTTGGCAGAAATTGCGATCCGCACCGCGCATCATCATACCGCGAAGCGGCGTGCAAATCAAGGGAAAATTACACAAGCGGTACGGAAGGGGACAGATTCCACGCAGCTTTTATGTGCGGCCAAAATAAAAATTCGCAGGTCTGTTATCAGACTTGCGAAAATTTCAGTGCGCGCTGCGTGAAAGCAGCGCGCACTCCGGGTCTGTTATTCTTCCGGCTGATGCTGATCAGCATGGGCGCAGATGGCGCGGTAGCTCTGTTCGCTCAGGTCGTGCTCCATCTTGCAGGCATCGGTTTCGGCGGTAATCTCATCGACACCGAGATTGACAAGAAACCGTGTCAGCGTCTTATGACGGTCGAGCATGCTGGCGGCAATCTGCATGCCGCTTTCGCTGAGCGTGATCAGGCCGTCTTTGTCCATTGTGATGTAGCCGCTCTCTTTCAGGCGCTTTGTGGTGTAGGTGACGCTTGGCTTTGTGACGCCGAGAAATTCAGCGATATCGATCGAACGGATATAGCCGTGCTTTTTCTGCATCATCAGCATCGCTTCAAGATAATCTTCTGCTGCGCGCAGAATTTTCATGGCAGGATACCAACTTTCTATAAAATTACATCTATAGGTTAACACACTTTAACTGAAAAAGCAAGCACAGATCGCACAAAGCATGCGCCAAATTCCGTCAAGAAATACAAAACTACAGAATCTGTTATAAGCGCTGCTTTGCAGCGGACACAAATCTGGCCCTATAAAAGAGAATAAAATTGGAGATATCAAAAATGCCAGTTCCTTGCTATGATATCCAAAACAATACGAGCGTGAAATGACGCAAGGGAGATGAAAGCATGCCGCAGCAGGTGCCGGATCACAACCGGCAGAAAAAAATTGCCGTCATCAACGATTTTTGCGGCTTCGGCCGATGTTCGATTGCGGTGGCGCTGCCGATCATTTCTGCAATGCATGTGCAGTGCTGTCCGCTGCCGACGTCTATTTTTTCCGACCATACGGGCTTTGACAGCTTCTTTTACACCGATTACACAGAGCATATGCAGTCCTACGCCGACGAGTGGACGAAGCTCAAGCTCCGCTTTGACGGCATTGCGACGGGCTTTCTTGGCTCGGCGCGGCAGATTGATCTGGTCAAGGCGTTTCTGCAGCGCTTCAAGACGGAAAAGACGCGCGTGCTGGTCGACCCCGTGATGGGCGACTACGGAAAGCTGTATCCAACCTATACCCCGGAGCTTGCCGGGCGGATGCACGAGCTTTTGCAGTACGCGGATCTTCTGACGCCGAATCTGACCGAAGCGTGCATTCTGGCAGGGGAAGCCTACCGGGAGAATTTTACGGAGCAGGAGCTGACAGGGCTTTGTGAAAAGCTGGCGGCGCATGGCCCGCAGCAGATGGTCATCTCCGGCATCAGCCGGGGAGACTTCCTTGGAAACTTTGTCTACGCGTGTGGCCGGATGCAGATGCTCTGGTGCAGACGCATCGGCGGCTACCGCTCCGGGACGGGAGACGTGTTCGGTGCGATTCTGGCGGCGGATCTGGTGAACGGCGTGGAGCTGGCCGCATCGGTCAAAAAGGCGGCGGACTTTATCGAAAAGACCATCGCTTACACCGCGGCGCTTGGCATTCCGCCGACGGACGGCATTTGCATAGAACAATATTTGTGGGAACTTGGGAAAGGAAACGAGATATGAATAACAAAATGACGAGAAGAATCTGCCTGACGGCGCTGATGGCCGCGCTGATCTACATCTTTACCGCATATATCCATGTGCCGAGCCACACAGGCTATACCCATGTCGGAGACGGCTTTTTGTATCTGGCTGCGAGCATTCTGCCGGCGCCTTTCGCGGCCGCGGCCGGCGCAATCGGCGCGGGTCTGGCCGATCTTCTTTCCGGCTACAGCATCTGGGCGCCCGGTACGGTAATCATCAAGGCGCTGACGGCCTTCTGCTTTACAAATAAGCTCGGTACCATCGTCAATAAGCGAAACGCGCTCGGCATCCTTCCGGCGCTCGTGCTGTGCGTGGGCGGGTATTATCTCTATGAGTCGCTGATTACCGGAAACTTTGCCGCGCCGGCGCTCGGCATTCCGGGCTATCTGACGCAGGTTGCGCTTAGCAGCGTCGTCTACCTCGTGCTTGGCCATGCGCTCGACCGCGCGGGACTCAAGAAAAAACTGGGGGAAGTTTGAAATGACGATTACATATAAGGTAAAAAACGGCGTCTATGTAAATATGACCAACCGCTGTCCCTGCGCGTGTACCTTCTGCCTGCGGCAGAACGCGCCGGGCGTGTACGGCTCAGACCCCTTGTGGCTCGAGCGCGAGCCGACGGTGGAAGAGGTTGAGCAGTCGCTGGCCGGATGGGATCTAAACCATATGGACGAGGTCGTCTTCTGCGGCTACGGCGAGCCGGCCGAGCGGCTGAAAGACCTCTTGGAGGTCGCCGCATGGCTGAAGGCGAATTACACCGTCCCGACGCGTATCAACACCAACGGTCTGTCCGATCTCATCTGGGGCGAGCCGACGGCGCCGTGGCTGGAGGGGAAGATCGACTGCGTTTCCGTCAGCCTCAATGCAACGGATGCGGAGGAATATCTGAAGCTGACGCGCTCCAAATTCGGCATTGGCTCATTTGACGCGATGCTGCAGTTCACAAAGGAATGCACGAAGTATGTGCCGCGCGTGATGATGACGGTTGTCGATCAGGTCACGACGCTCGACGAGCAGCAGAAGGCAAAAGAAATCTGCGAAGAACTTGGCGCGACGCTCCGCGTGCGCCCGTTTGAGAGCTGAGAGATTGAAAAATCCCCCAACGGCGTCTGGCCGTTGGGGGATTTTGATATAGCGGGCTGCTTCGTACAATTTCGCCCTGTGCAGGGCGCAAGCTTTCTTCTAAAAATGCGTCAGCATTTTTGGCAGTTTTCGTCTCGCGCGGCAAGCAGCATCGCCTCCAGCTCGGCGGCGGCAAGGCTCAGAGGCTCCGCCTCCCGGCGCAGCATGCATACATAGCGCGGGCCGATCGGCTGGGAAAGCTTCAGCCGGAACACAGCGTTGTCCTCCGGCAGCTCGCGCAGGAACTCCTCCGGAAGAAAACCGATGCCAAGATCGCTGCGGACCATCAGAAGAATCTGGCTGGAGGATGCGGCCTCAATGTCTGCCGACAGCGCGACATTGTGCTCGGCAAAGAACGAGGCATAGAACTGATAGGTCATGCTTTTCTTGTTGAGAAAAATCAGCGGATAGGCGGAAAGCTCAGATAGCGGCAGCGTTCTGCCGCACAGCGCGCGGTATGATGGGCCGCAGATGGCAATTTCGTGCAGCTGGCATAGATTTGTCTGCCGCATGGCGCCGATCGGGGAGACGGGCGTGGTGACAATGGCGAGGTCTGTCAGATGGTCGTGCAGCGCGGCGACGGCCTGCAGCGTTGCGTGGCTGGAAATGCGGATGCGCACGCCGGGATAGCGCTGGCGGAAGCGGCGCAGCACGGGAAGCAGGAAGCAGTGCAGCGCATTTTCGCTGACGGAGATGGACACGATGCCCTGCTGCATGGTCCGGTCGAGCGAGAGCTCGCGCTCAGCGGCCTCCATATGCGTGTGCGCAGCTTCAACGTGGGCAAAGAGTTTTTCGCCCTCCGGCGTGAGCGTCACGCCGCGGTTGGAGCGGATGAAGAGCGTGCAGCCGAGCGACTGCTCCAACTGGTGGATGGTGCGCGTGACGTTCGGCTGGCTGCTGTAGAGCGCCTCGGCGGCACGCGTGAAGTTGCGGCAGCGCGCAACATAATAGAAGACCCGGTAGGCATCATAGCTGCAGTTCATGGGAAAACCTCCATATCAAAATGATATCGCAATGATATCGACAATATATTTTACATATGGTATATCCCGCATTATAGTATCTGAGGTCTGGCGCGTCAAGCGTCGATTCTGAAAAGAAAACAACGCGCCGGGACAGACGGGAGGAAGTATGGATGAATAAGGATCTGACAGTCGGAAAAGCGGAGAGCGTACTGTGGCGGTACTGCATGCCGCTGTTCGGCAGCATTATTTTTCAGCAGCTGTATAACATCGCCGACAGCTTTGTGGCCGGTAAGTTCATCGGCGAAGAGGCGCTGGCCGCGGTCGGCAACAGCTACGAGATTACCCTGATTTTTATTGCCTTTGCCTTTGGCTGCAATATTGGCTGCTCGGTCATCGTGGCGCAGCTGTTCGGCGCGAAGGAATACCGCGATATGAAGACGGCCGTGTCTACAACGATGGTGATGAGCGCTGTGACATGCGCGGTGCTGATGGTGATCGGCCTTGGCTTTTGCACGCCGCTGCTGGAGCTCATCCATACGCCGGACAATATCCTGGCCGATTCCCGGCTGTATCTGCGCATTTATGTGCTGGGTCTGCCGTTCGTGTTTTTCTATAACGTGGCGACCGGTATTTTCTCGGCTCTGGGCGATTCCAAGACGCCGTTCTGGTTTTTGGCTTGCTCGTCGCTTTCGAATATCGGTGTGGACATTCTGTTTGTAACGGCGTTCCGGATGGGCGTGGCCGGTGTCGCCTGGGCGACATTCCTCTGCCAGTGCATCAGCTGCGTGCTGGCCATTACCGTCGTCTTCCGCCGCCTGGCAAAAGTGGAGGGCCACGAAAAGGCGCCGGTATTTTCTGTTCGCCTGATGCAGCGCATTGCGCGTATCGCCATCCCGAGCATTCTGCAGCAGAGCTTCATCTCGGTCGGCAACATCATCATTCAGGGCGTTATCAATACCTTCGGCTCCGGCGTCATCGCGGGCTACTCCGCGGGCGTGAAGCTCAACAACCTGGTTATTACGTCCTTTACAACGCTTGGAAACGGCATGTCCAACTACACGGCCCAGAACATCGGCGCAGGAAAGCTGGAACGGGTACGCGAGGGCTTCCGCGCGGGATTGAAGCTGGTGTGGTCGCTGTGCGTGCCGATGGTGCTTTTGTATCTGCTGGGCGCAAAGACGCTCATCCATCTGTTCCTGGACGCGCCGACCGAGGCAGCGCTTGCAACCGGCGTGCAGTTTCTGCACATTCTCTCGCCGTTCTACTTCATTGTCTCGGCCAAGCTTGTGGCCGACGGCATTCTGCGCGGCGCGGGCGTGATGGGACGGTTCATGATCTCCACGTTTACGGATCTGATTTTGCGTGTGGCTCTGGCAATCGTTCTGGCGCAGACTGCGCTTGGCGCGACGGGCATCTGGTGCGCCTGGCCGGTGGGCTGGACGGTGGCTGCCGTTATGTCGGTGGTTTTCTGCCGGAAGGGCTATTGGAATGAGGAAAAAGAAGCGGCCTGCGAAGCGGTTGCCGCGGAAGAAAATTGAGTGTTCGTTGCCGCAGTCTATCGAGCAACCTTACAGACGAACGACTACGGAAAGGAAGATAGTGTGAAAGGAACCCATCAGGGGTGCCTTTCGCGTTCAATCAACAGTTTTTCAAGCTTTAAAAAGTTTGAAAAACTGCGCCGCCCGCGGAACCGTCCGCAGGCGGCTTTTTACTGCGGCGAAGCGTGGGAAACGCGGATAAAAAAGCGTGAAAAATCGGAGGCTATATGCTATGATATAAGAAAAACCGCGAAATGACCGCCCTGCCGCGGCGGATGAAGGGAACGGCTGGAATGGAGAAACAGAATCTTCTGAGTGTTGTGGTTGCAGACGACGAGCAGGAGCTGCTCGGCGCGGTCTGCCAGCTGATTGACTGGGAGGCAATCGGCTTTCGTCTGGTGGGCCGGGCGGGGAACTGGCTGGACGCGCTGCAGCTGGTAGAGGAGCTGCAGCCGGATTTCCTGCTGACGGATATCCATATGCCCTTTATCTCCGGAACGGCTCTGGCCGCGCAGGTCAAGGCGGTGCAGCCGCTCATTCAGGTGGCGTTTCTGAGCGGCTACGATGAGTTTGAATATGCCAAGCAGGGCATTGAAAGCGAGGTCATTGCCTATCTTCTCAAGCCGATTTCCATGGCGCAGCTGACGCAGGAGTTGACAGAAATCCACCGGAAGATTGAACGAAAGCTGGAGGATTTTGCAAGCGCCCGGCAGGATACGGCAAACCACCAGGCCGGCGCGGCGGCGATGCTGCTCGACAGCTATTTCTACACCGGCCCGGAGCAGAACCGGCAGGCGCTCGGTGCGCTTGGCATCGACTGCGCGCAGGCAAAGACAGTTACGGTCGCGGCTCTGGAGCTCAGCTGCGATGCGCAGACGATGCGCACCGCGCTCGGCGCGGCGGAGAAGCTGCTTTCCCGGCAGTACAAGTGCTGCGGGTTCTGCAGCGGCGGGCGGCTGATTGTGCTTTTGGCCTCGGACAATGGTTTTTTGCAGCTGCATGCCGCGCTCGACGAGCTGCGCCGGGTGATGGACCGCACGCTCGGCGTGCAGGCAAGCGTGGGCATCAGCAAGGAATATGGGTTGGAAGCCGATCTGCATCAGGCGTACAAGGAGGCCATGGAGGCACTGAAGCTTGCCGGGCGCGAAAACGGCATCTGCACGGCAGACGGCTGGGACAATATGAGCGTGCTGTGCGGCCGCGTGCTGCAGATCATTGAAAAAGAATATATGGACGAGACGCTGACGCTGCAGTCGGTCAGCGAGCGGCTGCATGTGAGCGCGAGCTATCTCGGGCCGAATATCAAAAAAAACGCGGGCGATACATTTATCAACCTGCTCATCAAAAAGCGGATGTCGGTGGCAATCAATCTGCTCAAAAACAGCGACAGCCGCATCGCGGAGATTGCCCGCCGCTGCGGCTATCTCGACCAGAGCTATTTTGGCTACTGCTTCAAAAAATACTATGGCGTTTCGCCGGCCAGAATGCGCCAGGAGGCCGATCAGAAGGAGGCGCGCGCATGAAAAAGAAGAGCCTGAGCATGAATCAGATTATGATCCTGTCTTTGACGGCGATTGTGGTCGGGATTCTCGCCTGCGCGATTGCCTTTTTTCTGCAGACGTATCAGCGCGCGCTCATCCGCAACGCACAGACGGATTCCAGGCGCACCATCTCTCAGGTGACGAACACCGTCGACGGGTATCTGGATGATATGAACACCGTAATGGGCCTGCTGGCAGACGAGCTGGTTACGCCGTCGGAGGATCGGGACCATTTCTTTCAGACGTTTCTGCAGATCCGGCCGGACGTTGTAGCTGTGACGATTTACGACGAGACGGGAAACCTTATGAGCTGCTACAGCCCGGACCATACGGTGCGGCCGGTGATTCTGGAAAATCTGTCGTTCGACCGGACAAAACTGGAGCAGTATAAGGACGGCTATATCTCCGCGCCGCATGTGATTTCATTTTTTGAGGGGTACTATCCCTGGGTCGTGACGATCATCCGGCCGGTGGACGCCGGAAAATGGGAGAAGTGGGTGGCGGTGGACATCAGCTGCACCAACATTTCTTCCTATATTAACGGCATCGGCCTTGGCCAGCGCGGCTATTGCTTCATCGAGGACACAGACGGGAACATCGTCTATCATCCGCAGCAGCAGCTGATCTATTCTGACCTCAAGCGGGAAAACACGGCGCTGATTGCGACGCTCGACGACGGGAGCCACGTCATCGGCAACATCATCTACACCGCCCAGACACTCTCCAACGGAACCTGGCGCGTGGTGGGCGTCAGCTTTGTGCAGGATATCATCACCGACAGTCTGCGGGAAATTTCGCAGCTGCTGATGATCGCGGGGCTTGCGATCGCGCTGGCGACGCTGGCGGTCAGCGTGCTGTTTTCCAGAGTCCTCTCCCGCCCGATTCACGATCTGATTTCCGCGATGGCGGACTTTGAAAAGCACGCGGACAATTTTGTCTATGAGCCGGTTTCCGGCGTGCGCGAGGTGCAGAATCTGTCCAATTCCTTTGCGCACATGGTGCGCAAAATCCAGCAGCTGATGGCGACGGTGCGCGCGGAGGAAGTGAATCTGCGCAAGACAGAGCTCAAGGCGCTGCAGGCGCAGATCAACCCGCATTTTCTTTATAATACGCTCGATTCGATTTCCTGGATGTGTGAGCAGGGGAAGAACCAGGAGGCCGTGGTGATGGTCAACGCGCTGGCGCAGCTGTTCCGCATCAGCATCAGCAAGGGCCACGAGCTGATCCCGATCGAGCGGGAGGTACAGCACGCGAAGAGCTATCTGCAGATTCAGGCCATCCGCTACAAAGACCAGTTCTCGTATCGCTTTGAGGTGGATGAGAGCTGCCTGGGGTATCTGTGCAATAAGATTACCCTGCAGCCGATCATTGAAAACGCCATCTACCACGGCATCAACGGCTTGGTGGATGAGGGAGAGATCATCATCCGCGTGCAGCCGGACGGGGACGACATTGTGGCTACTGTGGAGGATAACGGCGTCGGTATGGAGCCGGAGCAGATTGCGGCCATCTTCAGTCGTGACACGGACAGCAAATCCGGCATCGGCATCAAGAACGTCAACGACCGGCTGAAGATCTGGTTTGGCGACGCTTACGGCATTACCATCGACAGCGCGCCCGACGAGGGCACGCGCGTGATTGTTCGGATGCCGAAAACGCAGAAGGAGTGAGGACGATGAAAAGACGGATTGCGGCATGGGCGCTGGTGCTGGCGCTGCTTGCTGGATTGACGGGCTGCACGGCGCAGACGACGTCCTCTGAGCCATACAAGGTGTATATGATCGTCAAGTCGACGACAACGGAGTTCTGGAAGTCGGTCTTTGCGGGCGCCAACGCGGCAAAATCGGAATATAACGTTGATCTGACCGTCCTTGGCCCGGAGACGGAAGAGGACTACGAGACGCAGAACGACTATATCCGCCAGGCGGTTGCAAACGGCGCGGACGCGATTGTTTTTTCTGCCATCAGCTACACCCAAAATGCCGCGGCGATTGATGAAGCGGTGGCGGCGGGGGTCAAGGTCGTTGTGATCGACTCGGATGTGGACTCCGACGGTGTCAGCGCGCGCATCGGAACGGATAATATAGAAGCCGGGCGCATGAGCGCCAAGGCCGCGCTCGATACGGATATGGAAGAGATTGTGGTCGGCATCGTTAACTGCGATGTTGAGACGCAGAACGGCCAGGAGCGCGAGCGGGGCTTCCGCGAGGAGCTGCAAAAAGATCCGCGCGTAGGAGAAATCCACACGGTGAATGTCCTGACGGACTGGGAGCTTGCGCGGCAGGCGACGATTGAGCTGCTGCAGGAGCATCCGGAGATCAACGTTGTGATCGGGCTCAATGAGCCGCTGGCGGTGGGAACGGCCGTGGCGGTCGACGAGCTTGGAAAAAACGGACAGGTGCGCGAGATTGCCTTTGACACGAACCCGGTCTGCGTGGAGCTTTTGCAGAAGGGCGTGGTGTCGGCGCTGATTGTCCAGAATCCCTATGCCATGGGATACCTTGGCGTGGAGAAGGCATGGCAGAGTCTGCAGGGGCAGAAATTTGATACCGGCAGCCTGATCAACACCGCCACAAGCATCATTACAAGAGACACCATGTTTACAACCGCGAGCCAGAAAGCCATTTTCTCGTTCAGCTGAAGCGTCTGCCGTGCGCGCCGGAGAAACAGAACCGGCCGCACGGCAGTTGTTTGTATGCCGGACGGGAACATTTTGGAAAAAATGATAAAATCGAGACCGGAATTGTGCAAGGCATACAAAAACCAGAGCGATTTTTTGACGCGGACAAAATTTTTCAGAAAAACGCAGTGCGAAATTTGATATACGAAGCTTCATGGCCCTGCTAAAATATGACCATGTTGAGGCGCGGTGCGCGCTTCGATAAATATTGAATGGAGGAACAACCATGAAAAAGATTCTTGCATTGCTGCTTGCGCTGACCATGGTGTTTGCTCTGGCCGCTTGTGCCAGCAAGACCAATGAGACTCCGGCAGCAGAGACCACTACCACCCCGGAAACCACTACCACCGAGGAAACCACCACAGAAGAGACCACTACGGAGACCGCTCCGGAAGCAACCGAGCTGAAGGTTGGCGTCTTCTACTACACCTTCGCTGATACCTACATCTCCAGCGTCCGTACTGCGCTTGATGCACAGCTCGACACTCTGGGCGTTGCCTATCAGAACTTCGACGGCAACAACAACCAGACCACCCAGAACGAGCAGATCCAGACCGCTCTG
>CAKUCT010000051.1 GCA_934643765.1 uncultured Oscillospiraceae bacterium | reverse complement strand
ACGAAGAGGTTTGCCGGATGGTTGAAGACCTCCTGCGGCGTGCCGATCTGCTGGATGAAGCCGTCGCGCATGATGACAATCCGGTCGCCGAGCGTCATGGCCTCGACCTGGTCGTGGGTGACATAGACGAAGGTGGTGTCAATCTTCTCGCGCAGCTTGATGATCTCGGCGCGCATCTGGTTGCGGAGCTTGGCGTCCAGGTTGGACAGCGGCTCGTCCATCAGAAAGACCTTCGGGCTTCTGACAATCGCGCGGCCGATGGCCACGCGCTGCCGCTGGCCGCCGGAAAGCGCCTTCGGCTTGCGGTCAAGGTACTGCGTGATGTCGAGGATTTCCGCGGCCTCTTTGACCTTGCGGTCAATCTCTGCCTTCGGCACCTTCTTGAGCTTCAGAGAAAACGCCATGTTGTCGTACACCGTCATATGCGGGTACAGTGCGTAGTTCTGGAAGACCATCGCGATATCGCGGTCCTTCGGCGCCACATCATTGACAAGCTTGCCGTCGATGTAAAGTTCGCCCTCGGTGATCTCTTCAAGGCCCGCGATCATGCGCAGCGTTGTTGACTTGCCGCAGCCGGACGGGCCGACAAGAACGATAAATTCCTTGTCTGCGATGTCGAGGTTGAACTGCTGCACCGCGACGACGCCTTTGTCCGTGATCTGAAGGTTGGCCTTTTCCTTGACGGGCTCTTCATCCTTCTTTTTCTTGCTCTTCTTTTCTTCCCCGCTGATAAACGGGTAGATCTTTTTGACGTTTACCAATTTGACTTCTGCCATACAATTCTGACTCTGACTGCGCTGCCTCCGCAAGGCGCATTCTCACGAACGCCGGGCTTGGCGAACGTATTACGGCATGTCTCCACAATGCCGCACCGGGAGTCTCCCGGACACTGGATAGACCTCCTTTTTGTTATCGGGCCGCCAAGTAAGTGGATTTGGATACAACCCGACCAGAATATATGTATTGTACCACAGGCACAAGAAAAAATGGGCCGTTATTTTCTACAAAATACGTGCATATTTTTACAGCATTCCTCCAAAGTCTTTCGCTTGCAACCGCCTGCTCCGCCTGTTAGAATAAAGCAAAAGGAGGCCGGGCTATGAAAAACACCTCGCTTTGTTATCTGGAACAAGACGGGCAGTACCTGATGCTGCACCGGGTCAAAAAAGAGCACGACGAAAACCGCGACAAATGGATCGGCATCGGCGGCAAGTTTGAGCCGGGCGAGAGCCCCGAGGACTGCGTGCGGCGCGAAGTGCTGGAGGAAACGGGGCTGACGCTTACAGATTACCGCTACTGCGGCATCGTGACGTTCGTCAACGGTGAGTGGACCGAATATATGCACCTGTTTCACGCGACCGGCTTTACAGGAACCGTTCTGAACTGCGACGAGGGCGTTCTGGAATGGATTCAAAAAGAGCGCCTGGTGGAGCTGCAGCAGTGGGAAGGCGATAAGATTTTCCTGCGCCTGATGGACGAGCGTATCCCGTTTTTCTCGCTGAAGCTCGTGTATGAAGGCGGCGCGCTCATAGGCGCCGTTTTGAACGGAGAAAGGATTCGATAAATGGAACCGATTTTGATCAGCGCCTGTCTTCTTGGCGCAAGCTGCCGGTATGACGGCGGAAGTAAGCCTGTTTTGTCCGTGGAGGCCCTGATGGGAAAATATCAGCTGGTGCCCGTCTGTCCCGAGCAGCTGGGCTGGCTTCCCACGCCGCGCGAACCGTCAGAGCGGCAAGGCGCGCGCGTTGTAATGAAATCCGGCACGGACGTCACCGAACAGTACCGGCGCGGCGCGGAGCAGGCGCTGCACCTGGCGCGCGTCTTCGGGTGCACAAAGGCCGTTTTAAAAGAACGCAGCCCCAGCTGCGGCACGGGCGAGATTTATGACGGCACGTTTTCCGGCCGCCTGATCCCCGGCGACGGCGTAACCGCCGAGGTCTTAAAGGCCCATGGCATCGAAGTCTTTGGCGAAAGTGAGATTGAAGCGCTTCTCGAAGCGTTAGACGAGCCAGGAGTGTTTTAATTCCTGCCGTGGCAGTAAATGGCCGTTTTTTCTGGTATTGCATACCAGGGTGTCTTTTGTTATTTGCCGTGGCGGCAAGCGCCAGGGTTTTTCTGGCGGTGCCCGCCAGCCTGCTCTTTTTTCTCAAACCCGTTTTTTCTTTAGAAGAAAAAATGGGTTCGAGGCCCCCGTAAAAGAACCAAAAGAAAACCTTTTGAAAAGGTTTCCTCTGGACACCTTCGAAAACAAAGGGGCTGCACCATCTGTCCCCCCCGCAAAGATTTTTGCAGAGCAAAAATGCTTTGCGGCGGTAGAGTCGAAAGGTTTGCCGCTCGGCATTCAGATTGTCGCAAATCGATTCAAACCAGAAAAATTCGGCAGATAGGAAAGAGAGTGCTTACAAAAACATGTAAGCACTCTCGATTTGTTAAGTATGAGAAACATAGAACTCCCGGGAGTCTGAGGGGCCGCAGCCCCTCTGTTCGTGGAGGGGTTGCAAGGGGAACCACACGACGGTTCCCCTTGCGCAACTTCTTCCCGGCGGCTCGACACGGTGATCGACGCGCAGCTAAGAAGCGTGGGGTCGAAAAAAGCAAGCTGGTATGCAATGCCAGAAAAAAATGGGCGGCTTTCGCCGCCCAAAAACTTTATTTTCCATTACCGAGCGCCTGAATGCTGAACACCAGGCAAAGGCCAATGCTGCCGCCGTAGATCAGAAGCTGCGGCAGCGCCGCACCGGCCAGCGCAACCGCGCCGAAGAACACGCCGCTCAGACCGTAGAAGCAGAGTCTGCGCCGCGCGCCATGATCAAACGAGAAGCTGGCCGCGTGATACGTGCAGATCATGAAGCAGATCAGCGCGAACAGACTGAAGCAGTAATCCAGAATCGCCGGATCGATCATCCAGCCGCGGAAATCGAAAAACAGCCTGCACACATAAAACAGCACCGCCGGAACCATCAGCACCGCCCGCGGCGCTTCTGCGCGCAGCCGGAACACACCGGCAGCAATCTGCCCCAATGCGCCAACCAGGCCGAGCACGCAGATCAGCCGCGCCAGCATACCGCCGGAACGAAACTGCAGCACACATCCGGCCCCGAGGGCCGCCGAGGCGAGCACCGTCAGCACCAAATCCACCCGCAGCGGGCGGAATACATCCTGATAGGCCGGCTTTTTTTCCAGCGTGACCGACGCCAGCCAGAACAGCAGCACCATCAGTACGCTGAATGCAATGAGCGGAATGCTGCTTCCGCCGGACTGCATGGTCGCGTGGAAGAAATACCCGACCAGCCCGGCCAGTACGCCGAGATATGAAACCTTTGAATAACCGGACTTGCGCATCATGCCGACTCCCATCTCCTTCTTTCTTCTGCTTTAGTATAGCATACCGCCGGGCTGTTTTACAGCCAAAAAGCTGTGAATTTTTTGAAAACAGCCCCGGCGGGCTCTCTCCGGCAGAAAAAAAGCAGAAATTCTGCTCGCTTTTCGACAAAAATCGCAAGATTTTGCTTGCATTTTCCTTGGAACGATGGTATAATTCAGACATCTTGATAGTAATTTTACTGGAGAGTGGGGAATATTTCCCCACTCTTTCTTGCTGAGAAAGGGAGTTTTGCATGAAGATCACTGAAACGGTCTGGCAGTTTGCCGAGCCCGTTGTGCAGGCGCATGGATGCTCGCTGTGGGACGTGGAATACGTCCGCGAGGGCGCCGACTGGTTTTTGCGGCTGTATATCGACAAACCCGGCGGCGTGGACATCAACGACTGCGAGGCAATTTCCCGCGCGGTTGACCCGATTCTGGACGAAAAAGACCCGATCCCGGACAGCTACAGCTTTGAGGTCTGCTCGGCAGGACTCGAGCGCGTGCTCAAGCGCCCCGGCGATTTTGAACAGTTTCTCGGTGCAAGCGTCCTGGTCAAGCTCTACCGCCCGAAGGACGGTAAGAAAGAAGTGGTCGGTACACTGACCGGCTATGACGACGGCGCGGTAACGCTGGATGTTGGCGGCCAGCCGGTTCGATTTGAAAAAAATGAAGTCGCCCTGGTGCGGCTGTATGTGGAGTTTTAAGGAGGAATACAGAAAAAAATGAACGCCGAAATTTTTGCAGCTCTGGCGCAGCTTGAAAAAGAGCGCGGCATTCCGCAGTCGTATATGATCGACAAGATCACGCAGGCCCTGGTCGCGGCATACAAGAAAGATAAGGACGGCTACACCGACAACGTGTTCGTTGAGGTGGAAGACGGCGATATGAAGATGTACGTGCAGAAAGAGGTTGTGGACGATGTGCTCACACCGGCCACGGAAATCTCGCTCGACGCCGCCCGCAAGATCAACAAGCACGCCGAACTCGGCGACCTTGTAAATGTCGACGTACGCACCCAGAACTTCGGCCGCATTGCCGCCCAGACGGCCAAGCAGGTCATTATCCAGGGCATCCGCGAGGCAGAGCGCGGCATGATTTTTGACACCTTCTCCTCCAAGGAGCATGAGATTCTCACCGGCACCGTCCTTCGCATCGCGCCCGATACCGGCGATATGACTATCCGTCTCGGCGGCAACAGCAACGACCGCACAGACGCCATGCTCGCCGCTTCCGAGCAGGTCAAGGGCGAGAGCTACCGCGAGGGCGATATCATCCGCGTCTATGTTGTGGAGGTCCGCCGGTCTACAAGAGGCCCGCAGGTTATCGTCTCCAGAACGCATCCGGGTCTTGTCAAGCGCCTGTTCGAGCTGGAGGTTCCGGAAATCGCGTCCGGCCTTGTCGAGGTCAAGTCCATCGCCCGCGAGGCAGGTTCGCGCACCAAGATCGCCGTCACGGCGACCGAAGAAAACATTGATCCCGTCGGCGCCTGCGTCGGCACGCGCGGCGCGAGAGTCGGCGCGGTGGTTGACGAGCTGCACGGCGAAAAGATGGACATCATCGTCTGGTCGGAAGACCCGGCCAAATTTGTCGCCGCAGCGCTCAGCCCGGCAGACGTCGTGTCTGTGACGGTGCTGCCCGGCTCGGCTAAGGCCTGCCGTGTGATCGTCCCGGACGATCAGCTGTCGCTTGCTATCGGCAAGGAAGGCCAGAACGCACGGCTTGCCGCGCGCCTGACCGGTTATAAGATTGACATCAAGCCTGCCTCCCAGGCTGCGGAATTTGAAGCCGCACAGGAAGAGGATGTGCCCGCTGAAGAAGCAGAGCAGACGGAAGAGGCAGAATAATCGTTTTTTCACCCGGAAGGAGGTTTTGCCCGGATGCAAAAGAAAATTCCCATGCGCCAGTGCGTCGGCTGCCGCCAGATGCGACCCAAGAAAGAGCTGGTTCGCGTGGTCAAAAGCCCGGAGGGCGCAATCAGTCTGGATTTTCGGGGCAAGGCTCCCGGCCGGGGCGCATATCTCTGCCCGCAGGCAGAGTGCCTGAAGAAGGCAATCCGCGCCAAGGCGCTCGAGCGCGCGTTTGATACGCAGATTCCGCAGGACGTGCTGGACGAACTGCTCAAAACAATGGAGGCGCAGACGAATGACTGAAACGCAGCACAAGGCGCTGCTGCTGTTGGGCCTGGCCCGCAGAGCGCGCAAGCTTGAAATCGGTGAAGAGCCCTGCGGCATTGCCTGCCGCAGCGGAAAGGCCCGGCTTCTTCTGATTGCGAAGGACGCGGGCGACCACACCTTCCGCCGGGCAAGATCGTATTGCCGCGCCGGAAAGCCGCCGTATCTGTGCGTCCCGTTCACAAAGGACGAGCTGGGAGACGGTCTTGGCTGCAATGCCTGCGCGCTGTGCGCGCTGACAGACGCGCCGTTTGCGAAGGCGTTCCTGGAAGCGCTGCCGGAGGGAAATCAGCATGCAGAAATTCTGCAGGAGCTGACACGGCAGACCGAGCGCGTGCAAAAGCGCCGCCAGGAGGAAAAAGCGCACCGGAAAAACGTGAGATTTGGTAAGAAATAGCAGGAGGTGGCTGTATGAGTATTGAGATCAAGCAGAAAATCAAAGAGGTTGCCGACGATTTTGCCATGCCGGCAAAGAACCTGATTGAAATTGTCGGAAAGTTTTATGATAAGCCCAAGAGCAGCTCGCAGAATCTGACAGAGGATCAGCTCAATGTGATCTTCGACTATATCACTGCGACCAACCAGATTGCTTCCATCGAGGAAGTCTTCGCCGCAGCAAACAAGCCGGCGGCGGAGCCCGCTCCGCAAGCTGCAGCGCCCGCCGCGGCAGAAAAGCCCGCACCCGCGCAGAATGCGAAGCCACAGAACGCGCCGGCCGCGCAGAAAAGCGCGCCGCAGGCCCAGCAGCCCAAGTCCCAGCCAAGCAGCGCGCAGCCTGCGGCAAAGCCGCAGCAGCAGGCCGCACCCGCAGCAGCCGCACCGGCCGCAAAGCCGCAGCAGCCTGAGCGCAAGCGTGAGCGCCGCGTGATCGACACCAGCGCCGTCACCGTCAACGCCGACCGCTACGACGACCGTGTGGATTCCCTGGTTTCCGAGCGCGTTCAGAACTATTCCAGCGCCAAGCAGAAAATCGGCAACAAGAACAAAAAGCAGCAGGCCAAGAAGTTCGGCACCAAGAACCGCTCCGAGGAGCAGGAGAAGATGCGCCGCCTGCAGCTTGAAATTGCCAAGAAAGCGCCACTGGTCGTCAAGATTCCCGACGAAATCACCGTGGGCGAGCTTGCCTCGCGCATGAAGAAGACCGCCGCCGAGGTGATTAAGTGCCTGATGAAAAACGGCGTTATGGCCTCTGTCAACCAGACCATCGACTTCGATACGGCAGAGTTTGTGGCCGTAGAGCTTGGCTGCAAGGTCGAACACGAAGTTGTTGTGACCATCGAAGAAAAGCTCTTTGACGATCACGAGGATACGGCAGACGAGCTCGTCACCCGCCCGCCCGTCGTCGTCGTCATGGGCCACGTTGACCACGGCAAGACCTCCCTTCTGGACTATGTCCGTCACGCGAAGGTTGCAGCCGGCGAGGCCGGCGGCATCACGCAGCACATCGGCGCCTACACCGTCAAGATCAACGACCAGCCCATCACCTTCCTCGACACCCCGGGCCACGCGGCCTTTACCGAAATGCGCGCGCGCGGCGCAATGTGCACGGATATTGCAATTTTGGTTGTGGCGGCCGACGACGGCATCATGCCGCAGACCATTGAAGCCATCAACCACGCCAAGGCGGCCAATATCCCCATCATCGTGGCCGTCAACAAAATGGATAAACACGGCGCAAATCCCGACCGCATCCTGACGCAGCTGACTGAGCACGGCCTGACCCCGGCAGAGTGGGGCGGCGAAACAGAAGTCTGCAAAATTTCCGCCAAGACCGGCCAGGGCATCGACGAGCTGCTGGAGACCGTCATCCTGACGGCCGAAATGCAGGAGCTCAAGGCCAACCCCAACCGCGCCGGTAAGGGCACGGTGATTGAGGCACGCCTCGACAAGAACCGCGGCCCGATTGCGACGCTGCTCGTTCAGAACGGTACGCTCCATCAGGGCGACCTCATCATCGCGGGCACCGCCGTTGGCCGTGTGCGTGTGATGACGAACGACAAGGGCCAGCAGGTCAAGGACGCAGGCCCGTCGATTCCGGTTGAGATCACAGGTCTGACCGAAGTGCCCGCGCCGGGCGATGAGTTCAACGCCGTCGCCGACGAGCGTATGGCAAGACAGCTTGTTGAGCAGCGCAAGCAGAAGATCAAGGACGAGGCCAACAAGCTCAACCAGAAGGTTACGCTGGAAAGCCTGTTCTCCAAGCTGCAGGAAGGCGAAATGAAGGAGCTGAACCTGATCGTCAAGGCAGACGTCCAGGGCTCGGCAGAGGCCGTCAAGGCATCGCTTGAAAAGCTCTCCAACGATGAGGTCCGCGTGCGCGTGATTCACGCAGGCGTCGGCGCGATCAACGAGTCGGATATCCTGCTGGCCTCCACGTCCAACGCAATCGTCGTCGGCTTCAACGTCCGTCCGAACGATCTGGCGCAGGCCGCCGCCAAGCGCGACAAGGTTGACATGCGTATGTACCGCGTCATCTACGACGCCATCAACGAGATCGGAGACGCGATGAAGGGCATGCTCGCACCGAAGTTCCGCGAGGCCATCATCGGCCACGCCGAAGTGCGCCAGACCTACAAGGTCTCCGCCATCGGCACAATCGCGGGCTGCTATGTCAAAGACGGCAAAATCACGCGCGACGCTTCTGTGCGTGTCCTGCGTGACAATATCGTTATCCACGAAGGAAAGCTCGGCTCTCTGCAGCGCTTCAAGGACTCCGTCAAGGAAGTCGCCGCTGGCTATGAGTGCGGCATGTCGATTGAAAAGTACAACGACATCAAAGAGGGCGACATCTTTGAGTGCTTCGTGATGGAACAAATTAAGGACTAACACTTTGGCAAAAAGCAGGGGCTTTTTGCCAATAAAGATCGCACCTCGACTGCGCGCAGAATTTGTGCGGCTTTGCCGCACAAATTCTACACTTGCGAGGTGAGCAGTATTTTTCCGGTCGGCGGAGCCGCCGGATAAAATGGATTTCAACTTTATTTCGCCCTGCGGGGCGAAACTCTACGAGGCTGAGCCTCGAAGAAGGAGGTACTATGGCTTCCAATCGAATTGGACGGATCAACGAAGAAATTCAGCGCGAGCTGTCTGATCTGATCCGTTCGCTGAAAGATCCGCGCGTGCAGACGCTGATTTCCATTACGCGCGTCGATACCACCCCGGATCTTCGCTACAGCAAAATCTATATCAGCGTCATGGACGAGGAAAAACAGAAAGACGCCATGCGCGGTCTGAAGTCCGCGGGCGGCTGGCTGCGCCGGGAACTCGGCAGCAGTCTGCAGCTGCGCTATACGCCGGAGCTGGTGTTTGAGCTGGATGATTCGCTCAAATACGGCGCACACATGTTTGACCTTCTGAGTAAGCTCGAAGCCGAGCAGAAAGAAACAGCGGGTGAGAGCGATGATGACAAAGCATGATACCGCGCGGTTTTTGGCAGAGCACGACAACTATGTCATTCTGACGCACCGCCGCCCGGACGGCGACACCATCGGCAGCGCAGCCGGGCTGTGCCTCGGTCTGCGCGCCATCGGAAAAACGGCTTGGGTGCTGCAGAACCGGCAGCTGACGAGCCGTCTGGCCCCGTTTGTCGAGGGCCTTGTGACGCAGGAGGTCCCAGAGGACGCAACGATCGTCTGCGTTGACATTGCATCCATCGAGCTTCTGAGCTTTGACGCAGAGCCCCTGGCAGACAGAATTGCGCTTGCCATCGATCACCACGGCAGCAACAGTCTCAGCGTCACCAACCGCCTGGTGCAGCCGGGAAGCGCCGCCTGCGGTGAGATTATTCTCGAACTGCTGCAAGAGCTTGGCATTCTTCTGACCAAGAAAATGGCCGAGGCGCTCTATGTCGCCATCTCCACGGACACTGGCTGCTTCAAATACTCCAACACCACCGACCGCACACATCTTGCGGCGGCCGCACTGATGGAGGCCGGCGCGCAGGCGTATCCGATCAACAAGGTCTTTTTTGACACCAAAAGCTTTGCCCGCCTGCAGCTTGAGTCCCGTCTGACCGCGTCGATGGAGCTCTACGGCGGAGGAACCGTCGGTCTTTGCACCATGCCGAAGAGCCTTCTGGAGGAGCTGCACATCTCGGAAGACGATGTGGATTCCATCTCCGGTTTTGCCCGCTCGGTCGAGGGCGTGGAAATCGGCATTATGATCCGCGAGGTTGAAAACGGCGACGGCAAAATTTCGCTGCGCACGTCTGAAAAATACAACGCGTCCGATCTGTGCCAGGTGCTTGGCGGCGGCGGACACGCCGCGGCGGCCGGCGCAACTGTCCCGGGCGGAATTTCCGCAGCCCGGCACGCCATTTTGTCCGTTTTGGCCCAGCGCGGCATCATCCGGGAGCGCGGTTGATGGCAAACGGAATTTTAATTGTAGACAAGCCCGGCGGCTGGACAAGCCAGGATGTGGCGGCAAAGCTGCGCGGCGTGTTCCATGAAAAGCGTGTGGGCCACGGCGGGACGCTCGACCCGATGGCGACGGGCGTGCTGCCCATCTTCATCGGAAGAGCCACGCGCGGCGTGGAGTTTTTTGAGTCCGCGGAAAAAGAGTATATCGCCGGACTCCGCCTCGGCGCCGTCACAAACACGCAGGACACTACGGGTGAGGTTCTTCAGACGAACCCCGTCACGGTCTCGCGCGAGGACGTTTTGGCCGCGCTGCAGCAGTTTAGCGGAGAGATTGATCAGATTCCGCCCATGTACTCGGCCATCAAAATAAACGGTCAGAAGCTGTATGAGCTCGCCCGCAAGGGAAAAGAGGTCGCGCGCAAACCGCGCCGCATCACCATTTTTGAGCTGGAGCTGTTGGACGGCAGCGGCTGCGATTACACCATCCGCGTGCGCTGCTCGAAGGGCACCTATGTCCGCACGCTCTGCCATGATATCGGCGCCGCGCTTGGCTGCGGCGCGTGCATGTCGAGCCTGCGGCGGACGCAGGCTGGAAGCTTCACCCTGCAGCAGGCCATCACCATGCCGCAGCTTCTGGAATTTGCAAAGGAAACCGATCCGCAGGCGCTTTTGATGCCGGTGGACGCGCTGTTTTCCATGTATCCGCCTTTGATTGTGGAGCTCGGCCAGGCCGAAAAGCTGCGCCACGGCGCGCAGATCCAGGATCCCAGCTTCCAGCCGGGTACATACCGGGTCTACAGCATCACAGGCGAGTTTCTGCTCCTGGGCAAGGTCCAGGGCCACGTTC
>CAKUCT010000050.1 GCA_934643765.1 uncultured Oscillospiraceae bacterium | reverse complement strand
CTGCTTTGCTGGGGATCGTGCAGGGACTGGCAGAGTTTCTGCCGATCTCCAGCTCCGGCCATCTGGCGGTGCTGCAGAAGTTTCTCGCCATCGGCGATATGGAAAACCACATGCTCTTTGATGTGCTGCTGCACCTGGGAACGCTGGCGGCGGTGATCCTGGCGTTCTGGAAAGATGTGCGTGAGGTTGTCACAGAATTTCTGCGCATGCTCCACATCCGCAGAGCGCCGCGCGGCGTAAAGCCGAACCGGCGCGAGCGGCGGCTGATCAGCTTCCTGATTATCGCGACGCTGCCGCTGATTCCGGCCGCGTTTTTATCGAATGTGGTAGAGAGCTTGTACCAGAATACGTTCTTTATCGGCTTTGCGTTTGTGATGACGGGCTTTCTGCTCTTTGCCGCCGACCGCATGGGCCACGGCAACAAGGACGAGCGCAGCTCGACAACGTCTGACGCGCTGATTGTGGGTCTGGCGCAGGCGGTTGCGGTGGTGCCGGGACTGTCGCGGTCCGGAACGACGATCAGCGCAGGGATGCTGCGCGGCTTTGAGCGGAACTTCGCGGTGAAGTTTTCGTTCCTGCTGTCCATTCCGGCCGTCGTCGGCGCAAATCTTGTGTCGCTGGTCAAGGCATTTTCCGGCGGCGTAGACTGGAGCTATGTGCCGATGTACCTGGTGGGCGTGGTTGTCGCGTTTGTGTCGGGGTATTTCGCCATCTACTTCCTGCGGCTGATGGTACAGCGCGGAAAATTCGGCGGTTTCTGTTATTATTGCTGGGGCGCGGGGCTGGTGACGCTGCTGCTGTCCCTGATTTCCTGAAAGGATGGAGCTTCATGGCTGAAAAGCAAACAAAAAAACGTGCCTCCGGCGCAAAATCTACCGGAAAATCCTCCGGCGGCCGGAAAAGCACGTCAAAAAGCTCCCGTGCAAAGGCCAAAAAGCCGGAGCCCATCCGCCGCGAGGTCGGCGCGATTGTGTGTCTGGTGCTGGCGCTGTGCACGGTGCTGGGCTGCTTCGGCGTGAAGGCGGCGTTCATTTCGCTGTTGATGTCGGTATTCAAGGGGCTGATCGGCTCCGGACTTTACATACTGCCGTTTTCGTTTGTGATGGGCTTTCTGATTCTGCTGCTGCATGACGGAAGGCCCGTCGCGCTGCGCGTGACGTGCAGCTTCCTGCTGGCCGTGACGATCGGCGCGCTGGTGCAGCTCGTCGGTGGGCAGACGGGGGCCGAGTGGTCCGCGTCGATGCTGGCGGAGCTCTGGGAGGGCGGACTGGACGGCAGCAGCGCGGGCGCGCTGGCAGGATTTCTGGCGCAGCTGCTGGAGCTGATTATCAGCAAGCCCGGCGCGGTGATTGTGCTGCTGGCGGCGCTGACGATGGAGCTGATTACGAGCCTCAACATGACGGTCAGCGGCATTATTACGGCGATCAAGAACCGGCCCAGAGTCGAATATGACGAGCCGAAGCGCGAGCATCCGGACCCGGCGGAGGTGCTGGTGAACCATGTGGCGCAGAAGCACATTGCGCACGTTGAGCAGCAGGCCGAGCGCCGCCGCGCAAAGGCGTCGGAGTTCGATCTTCCGGTCGACGAGCCGCCGCTGCCGGTGCAGGAGCCGAAACGCAAAAAGGACAAGACGGTCATGCGGCCGGATGTCTATCTGGAGCAGAGCCGCAAGGAGCAAAAACAGGCGCAGGCCAAAGCGTGTGAGGAGCAGGACGAGGGCCCGGACATTCTGGCGGCCCGGCCGCTTTCTTCTGCGCCGCAGGATATGGACGCGCAGGCGGTGGAAGACGAACCGGCGATGCAGGAGCAGCCGCTTCCCAAGCAGCTGCCGCCTTTGAACTTGGACGAGCTGCGACGGGACGTGCCGCCGCTGGTTGTGCCGCGGCAGACGCCCGCTGCGCAGGACAAGCGGGAGGCCGGGGAAGAGACGGCACAAAGCGAACCGGTTTCCGAAGAGATATCACATGCGGACTATCAGCCGCATCCGGCGGCGCCGGCGCCCCTTTCTTCGGCACCGGCTGCGGCAGTGGCCGGAGCTGCGGCGTCATTTATGGCGGCGGCCAGCGCGGCCAATAAGCCGCAGCTGAAGCCCGAGGCTGTGGTAAGCGCAATCTCGGAGAGTCTGCCGCCGCTTGAGCCGCCGGCAGAAGAGAAAATCAAAAAAGAGGATGTCCATCTGGAGGCTGCGGCCATCGCGCAGGAGATTGCAAGTGCGCCAGAGCCGCCAGCGTATCAGTATCCGCCGGTATCGCTTTTGAAGCAGGGCTCCGGCGCGGCACACGACGGCACCGAAGAAATGCGGCAGAACGCCGAGCGCCTGGGCGATACGCTCAAATCGTTCGGCATTGAGGCAAATATCATCAATGTCACGCGCGGCCCGTCGGTTACGCGCTATGAGCTGGAGCTCAGCCGCGGCGTGAAGCTTTCCAAGGTTACAAATCTGGCCGACGATATTGCATTGGCGCTGGGCGCGTCGGGCGTGCGTATTGCGGCCATTCCGGAGAAAATCTCTGTGGTCGGCATTGAGGTGCCGAACCGCGTGGTCTCAACGGTTCTGGCGCGGGACGTCATTGACTCGCCGGAGTTTGAAAAGAGCAAATCCAGAATTTCGTTTGCTGTCGGCAAGGACATCGGCGGCAACCGCATCATCGGCGACATCGGAAGACTGCCGCACCTGCTCATTGCCGGTACGACCGGCTCCGGTAAGTCGGTGTGCATGAACTCGCTGATTATTTCGCTTCTGTATAAGGCGAAGCCTGAAGAGGTCAAGCTCATCATGGTCGACCCGAAGATGGTCGAGCTTGGCATTTACAACGGCATTCCGCATCTGCTCATCCCGGTCGTGACAGACCCCAAGAAGGCGGCGGGCGCGCTGCAGTGGGCGGTGACGGAGATGATGCGCCGGTACCGCCTGATGGCGGACACGGGCGTGCGCGATCTGGAGTCATATAACAAGCAGGCCAGGGCCACGGGCGAGTTTGAGACGATGCCGCAGGTTGTGGTCGTGATCGACGAGCTGGCCGACCTCATGCTGGTGGCGGCTAAGGAAGTCGAAGAGTCGATCTGCCGCGTGGCGCAGATGGGCCGTGCGGCGGGCATGCATCTGGTCATTGCGACGCAGCGTCCGTCCGCGGACGTTATTACGGGCTTGATGAAGGCAAATATTCCGTCGAGAATCGCGTTTGCGGTGGCCTCCGCGATGGAGTCGCGTATCATTCTCGACACGGCCGGTGCGGAAAAGCTGGTCGGCAAGGGCGACATGCTCTATGCGCCCCTTGGCCAGGGCAAACCCAAGCGCGTGCAGGGCTGCTTCATTACAGACGATGAGGTGCAGCAGGTCGTGGAGTTCATCAAACGCTCGAACACGGCGGAGTATTCCGACGAGGTCATGGCCGAGATTGAGAAGAAGGCGGCCGAGAGCGGCAAGGGCGGAAGCGCTGCCGGAGCCAATGTATCGGCTGATGCACCTGCAGATGACGGAGACGAAATGCTTCCGGCTGCGGTTGAGGTGATCTTAGAGACCGGGCAGGCGTCCGTTTCGATGCTCCAGCGCAGACTCAAGCTCGGCTACGCCAGAGCTGCGCGTATTATGGACGAAATGGAAGAGCGCGGCATTGTCGGACACTTTGAGGGCTCCAAGCCCCGGCAGCTGCTCATTACAAAAGAGCAGTGGCAGGCCATGCAGTCCGGCACGCAGACAGCGATTCCGGAAGTGGTATATGAGCCGCCCGTCGAAGAGGAAATACCCTAGAAATTCCGCGGAAAACCGCGTAATTTACCCATGCGGGAAAACCCGCACGGCAGGAAGCTGCCGAAAAAATAATGGCATTGCATCCGGACGAAGGTGCCGGAGCGAGAGCTGGAGGTAACTTATGAATAGCAAAAAACACACATCCGTTGTCCGTCTGACGTCGCTGGCGCTGCTGGCAGCGATCATCGTTGTGCTGCAAACCGTCGCAAGCGGAATCAAAATCGGTCCTGTGCCGATCTCTTTGACGCTGGTTCCGATCGTTGTCGGCGCGATTGTCTTTGGGCCGGGAGCCGGTGCGTTCCTTGGCGGCGTTTTTGGCGCTGTCTGTTTGATCGCGGGCATTGTCGGAACCGATAAGTTTACGAACATGCTGTGGGTGGCAAGCCCATTCTGGCTGTTTGTCATCTGTGTGGGCAAGGCGGTGCTCTGCGGCTGGGTTGCAGGACTTGTGTATAAGGCGCTGTCCAAAAAGCAGACCCTCGGGTGCATTGTAGCGGCTGTCTGCGCGCCGATTGTCAACACCGGCGTATTTGCCATCGGCATGCTGACGGTCTTCCGCGGCATTCTGCAGGACTTTGCGGGCGGAACGGACGTTGTCTACTATCTCTTTGTCGCGTTTATCGGCGTCAATTTCCTCGTGGAGCTTGGCGTCAACGCGGTGCTGAGCGCGGCGATTGCCCGGATTGTCAAGGCAGTCAGCAAAAAACAATCATAGAATCTTATTTCGCTGCTGGGCAGCGAAACGAGCGGCCTGACAGGATTCTCTGCCGGGCCGCTTTTTTTGAACGGCTTCCACACAAAACAACAAAAACAAGAAAAACAACAGCAAATCATGTTGACATTGGCAAGGCGATACAGTACAATACAGAGGAAACCAAAATAATACAACATAACCGGACGCTGCATCCGCCGGAACAAAGCGGATGCGGCAGGAAACAACAATCTAAGAAATAGGAGTGAACAAGCAATGGCAGAAGGCGTATTGATGCCAAAGGCCGGTATTACGGTCGAATCGTGTGTCATCGGCGAATGGAAAAAGAACGTGGGAGACCCGGTCGCGGTCGGAGACATTCTTTTCACCTACGAGACAGACAAAGCAGAGTTTGAGTGCGAGTCCACGGCGGCCGGCACCCTGCTGGCGCAGTTCTATCAGGAAGGCGACGAGGTTCCGTGCCTTGTGAACGTCTGCGCAGTCGGCAACCCCGGCGAAGATGTGGAATCGCTGAAGAACGCGGCGCCCGCCGCAGAAGCTCCCGCTGCCGCTCCGGCAGCCAGCGCAGCCGCGCCCGCAGCTGCCGCAAAGCCCGACGGCCCCTGCGCGCAGGCGGTCATCATGCCGAAAGAGGGCATCACCGTTGAGTCCTGCATCATCGGCGAGTGGAAGAAGAACGTCGGCGACAGCGTTGCCGTCGGAGATATCCTGTTTACTTACGAAACCGACAAGGCGGAGTTCGAGTGCGAATCCACCGCTGCCGGCACCCTGCTTGCAAAGTTCTATGAAGACGGCGACGAGGTTCCGTGCCTTGCCAATGTCTGCGCAGTCGGCAACCCCGGCGATGCGTATGAGTTCCTGAAGCCCGGCGCAGAGGTTCCCGCACCCGCAGCCGCGGAAGAAGCCAGCGCCCCGGCAGCAGCCGCTGCCGCAGCAGCTCCGGCCGCCAAGGCAGAGCTGACCGCCATCTCGCCCAGAGCGATGGCCAAGGCAGTTGCCAACAACGTCAACCCCGCGCTCGCAACCCCGACCGGCCCCAACGGCCGTATCATCGAGCGCGATATCGACGCACTGATCGCCTCCGGCGCAGCCTGCGCTTATGCAGCGCCCGCAGCCGCCGGTACGTTTGAAGACGTCAAGTTCGGCCCTGTGCGCAAGGCAACGGCCAAGTCCATGACCAAGAGCCTTTCCACCATGGCGCAGCTGACGCAGCAGTATTCCTTCGACGCAACGCAGATCCAGGCCTACCGCGCCATGCTCAAGCCGCTCGACGCGCCCATGGGCAAGATCAGCCTGAACGATATGGTCATGTTCGCCGTGGCAAAGACCGTCAAGGCCTGCCCGGATCTGAACGCCAACATGGTAGAAGACAATGTCGTGCGTCACTTTGACTATGTGAACCTGGGCTTCGCCTGCGATACCCCGCGCGGCCTGCTTGTCCCGACCATCCGCAACGCCGACAAGCTGTCGCTGCTGGAGCTGTCGATGGAGGCCAAGCGCCTGGCTGCGGCTGCCCGCGACGGAAGCCTGTCTCCCGACGAGATGGCAGACGCCACCTTCACGGTCACGAACATCGGTTCGTTCGGCTGCGAAGCGTTCACGCCGGTTGTCAACCCGCCCCAGACGGGTATCCTCGGCATCTGCAACATTCAGACGAAAATCAAGTCCGCACACGACGGCATGATCGAGACCTACCCGGCAATGGGCCTGTCTTTGACCTTTGACCACAGAGTGCTCGACGGCGCGCCTGCCGCCCGCTACATGAGCGAGCTGTGCAAGAGCCTTGAGAACTTCATGACCCTCATGGCGAAATAAGGAAAGGAGAGAGAATTATGCCGAAATCTTTATATATCGATCCGGTTGCCGTCCGTCAGCCTGATACCATCCACTTCCAGGACATTCCTGTCTGCCAGTACAATAAGACCATCCAGCAGGAACTCGACGAGGGCAACTACACCAAAGAAGACCTCATCCGCATCTACCGAGACATGGCGATCTGCCGTGAGTTCGAGTACATGCTGACGCAGATCAAGACCCAGGCAAACTACAACGGCGTGGAGACCACCTATCCCGGTCCCGCACACCTGAGCTACGGCCAGGAAGCTTCCTGCGTCGGCGAGGCATATCTGCTCGACAAGGACGACATCACCTTCGGCTCGCACAGAAGCCATTCCGAGATTCTCTCCAAGGGCCTGAGCTGCATCAACAAGCTCTCCGATGAAGAGCTGATGAACATCATGGAGAACTTCCTCGGCGGCAAGACGCTTGCGGCTGTCAAGAAGTTTGCAGATACCTCCGATGTCAAGGAGCTGGCCATCCGCTTCCTGCTGTACGGCACCGTTGCTGAAATCTTTGCTCGTGAAAACGGCTTCCATCATGGTATGGGCGGCTCGATGCACGCGTTCTTCCTGCCGTTCGGCATCTACCCCAACAACGCCATCGTCGGCGGCTCGGCGCCCATCGCTGCCGGTGCTGCGCTGTACCAGAAGAACAACGACAAAAAGGGCATCGTCGTCTGCAACATCGGCGACGCGTCGCTCGGCTGCGGCCCTGTCTATGAAGCACTGAACTTCTCCGCCATGGACCAGTTCAAAACCCTCTGGGAAGAAGGCCGCAAGGGCGGTCTGCCGATCATCTTCAACGTCTTCGACAACTTCTACGGCATGGGCGGCCAGACCATGGGCGAGACCATGTCCTATGGCATGCCCGCGCGTCTCGGCGCCGGCATCACCCCGAGCCAGATGCACGCAGAGCGTGTCGACGGCTGGAACCCGCTGGCCGTCATCGACGCTTATAAGCGCAAGATGAAGCTCATCAAGGAAAACGAAGGCCCGGTGCTGCTCGATGTCGTGACCTACCGTCTGGTCGGCCACTCCACCTCTGACCAGAACGCCTATCGTTCCAAGGAAGAAATCGAAGATTGGCGCAGCCATGACCCAATGGTCAAGTTCCGCGAGGCGCTGGTCGAAGCGGGCGTCGAGTCCGATGAGTTCTTTGCAAAGCTTCTCAAGGATACCACTGACCGCATGACCATGATCTGCCGCGCAGCCGACGACAAGGAAATTTCTCCGTATGTCGACTTCGACAAGAACCCGGACTATCTGGCAAACCTCATGTTCTCCAATGAGCACGTGCGCTCCATGGGCGCCCCCGGCCAGGAAATCCGCGTCACCGCGCCGAAGGAGAGCCTCAAGCGCTACACCGATCTGGCCACCAAGGAGCACTATGCCTTCGATAAGGACGGCAAGAAGTTCTCCGATATGAAGCTCTACAACATCCGCGACGCGATCTTCGAGCCGCTGATCAACAAGTATTATGAAGACCCGACGCTCGTCGCCTACGGCGAAGACGTGCGTGACTGGGGCGGCGCTTACGCGGTCTACCGCGGCCTGATGGACGTCATCCCGCACTCCCGCCTGTTCAACTCCCCGATTTCTGAAGCTGCCATCGTCGGCACCGCTGTCGGCTACTGCATGTGCGGCGGCCGCGCTGTGGTCGAACTGATGTACTGCGACTTCCTGGGCCGCGCGGGCGACGAAGTGTTCAACCAGATGTCCAAGTGGCAGGCAATGTCCGCCGGTATCCTGAAGATGCCGATGGTTCTGCGTATGTCCGTCGGCGCAAAGTACGGCGCACAGCATTCGCAGGACTGGGTCGCCATCGTCTCGCATATCCCGGGCCTGAAGGTCTACTTCCCGGCCACACCTTACGAGGCAAAGGGCATCATGCAGTCCGCGCTGAACGGCACAGATCCGTGCATCATCTTCGAGTCCCAGCGTATCTACGGCAAGGGCGAAGAGTTCCACGAGGGCGGCGTTCCTGCGGAAGAGTATGAATGGGTTCCCGGCGCGGTCAACAAGGTCCGCGACGGCAAGGACTTGACAATTCTCACGATCGGCGCTACACTCTACCGTGCTATGGACGCAGCCAAGGAGCTGAGCGAGAAGTACGGTCTGGAAGCGGACGTCATCAACATGCCGTCGCTCGTGCCGCTGGATTACACGGACCTCATCGCATCGGTCAAGAAGACCGGCCGTGTGGTTCTGGCTTCCGATGCGTGCGCAAGAGGCACGTTCCTCAACGAGATCGCGGAGAATCTGTCCACGATGTGCTTTGATTACCTCGATGCACCTCCCGTTGTCATCGGCGCGCGCAACTGGATCACCCCGCCGCACGAGTTCGACAAGTACTTCTTCCCGTACGCGGAGTGGATTGTCGACGCGGTCAACGCAAGACTCATCCCGCTGCCCGGCTACGTGTCCAAGACGACACCGGATGACGCTGAAATCATCCGCCGCAACAAGATGGGAGTATAAGCCAATATGACAAAACAGAAGTTTCGCGCTGTGATCTTTGATCTCGACGGGACGCTTCTGGATACCTTACAGGATCTCGGCGCAGGTGCCAATATGGCCCTGCGCCGGTTCGGGTTTCCGGAGCACACGATGGAAGAGTACAAGCACTTTATCGGAAACGGCATTCCGAAACTGATTGCGCGCGCCGTGCCGCCCGGGACGGACGAGGAGACGACGCGGCAGGTGCTTGCGTTCTATCTGGACTATTATCCGGCGCACTGCACCGAGCACACGCGCTTTTTCCCGGGCGTGCCGGAGACCATCGCGGCGCTTGCGCGCCGGGGCTATACGCTTGGCGTGCTGTCCAACAAGACGGAAACCACCACAAAGCGCATCATCGCGCACTATTTCCCGGAAGGCACGTTCCAGGTTGTCTGGGGAAACAACGGCGTGCGGCCGTTGAAGCCGGCGACAGACGCGGGCTATTTGCTGCTGGACGAGCTTTCGTGCCGCCCGGAGGAGATTTTCTACGTCGGAGACGGCGATACGGATATGGCCTTTGCAAGCCGGATGGGATTTTTCGCCGCTGGGGCGGCCTGGGGCTACCGGCCGTGCGATGTCCTGCTGGAAAACGGGGCGGATGCTCTGTTTGAGGGCATGGCGGATATTTTGCCCTATCTTTCGGAATAGAAGAAAAGATTATCGCCCGGTGCATAAGTACCGGGCGCCGGTTTTTCTTGACAAACCGGCGGGAATTTCCTATAATTCAGAGTAGAAAAGCGATGACGGAGAGGAACGAAGCGCCTTCTTAGCAGAGAGCCGGCGGCAGGTGAAAGCCGGTAAGCGGACGCTTCAGGTTCTATGGCTCCCGAGCTGACGGTTCGAAAGGGGAGACTCTGTAGGGCCGCTCCGCGTATGCTGCGTGAGTGCAAAGAGGCTGCAGAGCCTCATAAGTGGCGTCAGGTTCAGAGCCGGCGCAATTTGAGTGGTACCGCGGAAGCGTGTTTGGCTTTCGTCTCAAAGCTTGAGACGGAGGCTTTTTCTTTATTTTGAAGCTTCTGACAAAATTCCCGGCGGCAGACGGAAAAATTTTCCGCCAATGCTGAGGCAGTTAATTTGATCAGAGCTTTCCTTGATTTTAAGAAATTTGAGAGGAGCGAGCATCATGCGCGAGCACAAAAATCGGATCGAGACCAACTGTGTCCAGGCGGGCTATACGCCGGGCTCCGGCGAGCCGCGGCAGATTCCGATCATTCAGTCGACAACGTTCAAATACGATACCTGCGAGGCTATGGGCCAGTTGTTTGATCTGGAGGCGGAGGGCTATTTTTACTCCCGGCTGCAGAATCCGACCTGCGACGCCGTAGCGGCAAAGATCTGCGCGCTGGAGGGCGGCACGGCGGCAATGCTGACCTCGTCCGGCCAGGCGGCGAACTTCTTTGCGCTATTTAACCTTGCAAGCTGCGGCGATCATATTGTCGCCTCGTCCAGCATCTACGGCGGTACGTTCAACCTGATTTCAGTCACGATGGCAAAGATGGGCGTCGAGGCGACGTTCGTCGCGCCGGACTGCTCCGAAGAAGAGCTGGAAGCGGCCTTCCGGCCCAACACAAAGGCCGTGTTCGGAGAGACGATTGCAAATCCGGCGCTTACAGTTCTGGATATTGAGCGCTTCGCGGCGGCCGCGCACCGGCACGGTGTGCCGCTGGTGGTGGACAACACGTTTGCAACGCCCATCAACTGCCGTCCTTTAGAGTGGGGCGCGGATATTGTCACGCATTCGACCACAAAATATATGGACGGCCACGGCGCGGCGCTTGGCGGCGCGATTGTAGACGGCGGCAGATTCGACTGGATGGCGCACAAGGAGAAGTTCCCGGGCCTCTGCACGCCGGACGATAGCTACCACGGCATCACATATGCGGAGAAGTTTGGAAACGAAGGCGCGTTCATCACCAAATGCACCGCGCAGCTGATGCGGGACTTCGGCTCCATGCAGTCGCCGCAGAGCGCGTTTTA
>CAKUCT010000049.1 GCA_934643765.1 uncultured Oscillospiraceae bacterium | reverse complement strand
GACTACATTCCGCATGCTTGTTATTGCAGACATATTCTATAGAATAGCCTTTTCCTTCTGTAAAGCTGACCGCACAAATGCCTGCTTTCATTGCAACCTTCTGTCCGTTTAAAAATGTCACCGATCTCCAATCATAGCTTGCGTTTGTATGCCAGTCCACCGGAACTTTGGGGTTATATTCTCCCGTTGAAAGATAATCTGCCTGTAGCTCTGCGTAATAGCTTCTCAGATTTGCCCAGTCCGTCACGACTCTGGCCTTGTGGAGCTGGGCTGAGAACGTCGGAATTGCAATCGCGACAAGCACCGCAATGATTGCAACCACAATCAACATTTCTAATAATGTAAATCCTTTTTTCTGTTTTTTCATTGTATCTCTCTGTCTCCGATGCGAGCGTCAACTGATATGCGACGCAGCTGACGCAATGGTTTTATAATACTAATTTACGTTTCAAGGGTTTTCTTTTGTCATCAACACAACCGTCTCCACGTGCGCGCAGCGCGGGAACAGATCAAAGCAGTGCCCCTTCCGCACCTGATAACCGTAGGCTGCCAAGCGCTTGACATCGCGCGCCAGCGTTGCCGGGTCGCAGGACACATAGACAATCCGCTCCGGCGCCATCTGATGCATGGCCGCAAGCACATCTTCACTCGCACCCTTGCGCGGCGGATCAATTACAATCACATCCGGATGCCGGTTTTCCGCGGCAAGCTTTACTGCCGCCTGGCCCGCATCCGCGCAGAAAAACTCTGCGTTTTCAATCTGATTGATTCTGGCGTTCTTTTTTGCGTCATGGATAGCCACTTCCACAATTTCAACGCCAATCACCTGTTTTGCCTCCCGTGCCAGGCATAGTGTGATTGTTCCGCTGCCGCAGTAAAGGTCGAGTGCGGTTTCATTTTCTTGCAGTGCAGCAAACTCCAGCGCTTTCTGATATAGCCGCTCCGCCTGGTCGTGGTTTACCTGGTAAAATGCCGCCGGTGAAAGCTGGAACCGAAGGCCCAGCAGTTCATCTTCCAGCATTCCGGAGCCGTACAGCGTTTCGAATTGCTCGCCCAGAATCACGTTTCCTTTTCTTGTATTATAGTTCACACAAACGGACGTAACAGCCGGTTCCGCGCGTAAAAGCGTCTCAACCAGCTGCTTTTTCTTTGGAAGTTTGCTGCAGTTTGCGACCACGCAAACCATGATTTCTCCTGTGACTTTTCCGCAGCGCAGATAAATATGGCGGATGAGCCCGGTGTGCTGTCTTTCATCGTAAGCCGAGATTTTCTCCTGCCGCATCCATGTCAGAACCGCTTTCCGGATTGTTTCGGCGCAGGCCGGCTGAATCAGACAATTCGTAATTGGAATGACCTCGTGGCTTCCCGCCCGGAAAAATCCGGCGGTTGGCTGGCCGTTTTGCATCTGCACTGGGAATTGAACTTTGTTGCGATAGCCATAGACGCTATCCGCGCCTGTGATCTGCAGTTCCGGCAAACGGACGCCGCCGATGCGTTCCAGCGCATCTATGACACGCTGCCGCTTTTGCTCCAGTTCGCAGGCATAGTCCATATGCCAGAACGTGCAGCCGCCGCAGTGGCCAAAGGCCGGACATTCCGGTTCCGTCCGGTGCGGGGACGGAACTTCTATCTGCAGAAGCGTTCCATACGCGCACGTTTTTCCAATATGATCGATTCTGATGTTACAGCGTTCTCCCGGAATAACGCCCGGCGCAAAGACAACCTGTCCGTCAATTCTGGCAACGCCGGTGCCTTCCGCGCTCAGGCCCGTGATAGTTGCGCTGTAGGTTTCATTTTTTTGCATGTATTTTTCTCCGTGTTTCACGTGAAACATTTTCACGCATCCGCGCGTTCTCCGGTAGCAGTGTCAAAGCAGAAGGTATCCTCATGCTGGATTTCCGCGTCATCATCCGAATACCGCTCAACCACCGTATATGTCACCTTTAAAATGTCATCTTCCAGCGTAGCAATGTAGCTTCCCTCCAGAAAGCCAATCGCGTGGCGTTCCTGGGCTGTCTGATAAACCGTAGACGCAGCGAAGTCTTTCCAGCTCTCCAGCCACTTTTCAAACCTTGCATTGATTTGATCGGATGCCTCACCGGATGTAAGCGTGAATTTAGGAAGCGTAAAAGACAGGCTCACAACTTCCTCAATATCCGTCTGATACTCATACGGCTCGTCCATAAACGTATCCGTCCCCGGTTCCCCGGTAACAACCGGCTTTTGTTCTTCTGCGCTCGGAAGCGTCACAGCCGGATTCATATCCTGCTCAGCCACAGATTGCCCCGTTTGCTCGCTTGAAGCATTGCCAGCTGGCAACTGCTGCGTCTGTGCTTTGTTTGCGCTGCACGCGCTTAAAATAAGAAAAGCAGCGGCAATCCCCGCTAATTTTAGTCTCATTTGGTTCACCTCACAGGCATTCTACCATAGAAAAAAGCTTGTGTAAAGCGCCGCGATCCGCTATACTGGCTCTCAGAATGATTCATATGGAGGCAGTCTATGCTCTCTTATACCAACTGTACCCTCTGTCCGCGCCGCTGCGGCGTAGACCGGACAAAAGGGCAACTGGGCTTTTGCCGGATGCCGGACCATATTGTGGCCGCCCGCGCTGCCGCGCACTATTGGGAAGAGCCTGTTATCTCCGGAAGCTTCGGCTCCGGAACGGTCTTTTTTTCCGGCTGCACGCTGCGCTGCAGCTTCTGTCAGAATGGCATCATATCACAAGAAAACTTTGGAACGGACATTTCTTCGCAGCACCTGCGTGAAATTTTCCTGCAGCTGATCGAAGACGGCGTTCAGAACATCAATCTTGTCACACCAACACATTTTCTCCCGTCCATACTGCCGGCGCTGGAGCCAAAGCTGCCCGTGCCTATTGTCTATAACTGCGGCGGATATGAGCGCGTGGAAACGCTGCGCGAATTGGAAGGTCTGATCGATATCTATCTGCCGGATATGAAATATTCCGACGCAAAGCTTGCCGCCCGTTTGAGCGCAGCGCCGGATTACGCTGAAACTGCAAAGGCTGCCATCGCAGAAATGTACCGTCAGGTGGGAAGCGCCGTCATAGAAGACGATATCATGCAGCGCGGCATGATCGTCCGTCACCTGGTTCTGCCCGGAAATATCGATAATAGTCTTGGCGTTCTTGACTGGTTTGACGAAACCTTTCCAAAAGGAGACGTGCTATTCAGTCTGATGAGTCAGTATGTCCCAATTGGAAAGGCCAAAAGCATGCCGCCCTTTGACCGCACGGTAACAGAAGCAGAGTATGACGCCGTTTTATCTTATCTTGAATTTTTAGGCATTGAAAACGGCTATACGCAGGATTTTTCCGCGGCGACTGAAAATTACATCCCCGACTTTTCGTTAGAGGGTCTGTAAATTAAAAACAAACGTTTGATTTTTTGCCGCGCGTGTGCTATAGTAGTCCTAAATATAGGAAAGGGGCGCGGCCCATGGCACGAACAACAAACAAGCGGGAACTGATTCTGCAGTTTATTACCGACTTTACCGCCGAAAACAATTACTCTCCCTCCGTGCGCGAAATCTGCGCCGGCGTGGGTCTGGCCTCAACCGCTACCGTACATTATCATCTCAACGCCCTGCGCGATCAGGGACTTATTCAGATGGACGATATGAAAAAACGCACCATCTCCCTTCCGGAGAGTCACCGGTCCGACCGGATTCCGATTCTGGGTGTCGTAACGGCCGGTCAGCCGATCCTTGCTGTAGAAAACATTGAAGGCTATCTTCCCTGGGATGGAGAAAGCGACTGCTTTGCGCTGCGCGTTCACGGCGACTCGATGATCAACGCTGGCATTCTTTCCGGAGACAAGGTCATCGTCCGCCCGCAGAAAACCGCGGAAAACGGCCAGATTGTCGTGGCTCTGCTGGATGATTCGGCAACTGTCAAGCGCTTTCGCCGGGAAAAAGGTCAAATCTGGCTGCTGCCGGAAAATCCGGCCTATGATCCGATCGACGGAACAGACTGCACCATTTTAGGGCTTGTCAAAGCCGTTGTCCGCGAGTATTGACGATTGCGGCAGTTCACAAGGCTTGAATTTCACATTACATTCGAAAGAATGACGCAGATGCACCTTTGACGCATCTGCGTCATTCTTTATTTCTATATAATATAGTATCTTTGCTTGCAAAAGGCACGCTCTCGTGTTAAAATTATGTTGTATTGGTATGCCCATTTTTCCGAAAAGCCGGGCTTACTCTGCAAGAACAATTCGGAAAGGAGCTTTTTTTTGTACTCCTCTACCTATATCTGGGCCAAGGTCCTTGGCCACATGGAACAGCAACTCACACCGGCCGTTGTTTCAACCTGGTTTGATGATACAGAAGTCCTGGAACTGACCGATCAGAAGCTGGTTCTCTACTCTCCGTCCAGCTTCCGCAAGGATATGATCCTCTCGCGCTGCACTGTCTATATTCAAGACGCCCTCAAAGAGCTTTTTGATATGGATCTGCAGCTGCAGGTGCTCGATGAAAGTGAAATCGGCGCCTACCGCGCCGGAAAAAAGAAGCCGGAGTTTATTGAATTCAACCCGCAGTTTACCTTCGCGCGCTTTGTTGTCGGCTCCAGCAACCGCTTTGCGCACGCCGCCGCACTCGCCGTTGCGAAAAATCCGGCAGAGACCTATAACCCGCTTTTTATCTACGGCCCATCGGGCGTCGGTAAAACGCATCTGCTCTACGCCATTGCAAGCGATATCCATAAGGTCCACCCGGATTTCAATATCGTTTACATCAAGGGCGACCAGTTTACAAATGAACTGATTCTTTCCCTGCGCGAAGGTAAAAACAACGAATTCCGCAACAAATACCGCGGCGCTGATCTGTTCCTCGTCGACGATATTCAGTTCATCGCCGGCAAGGACTCAACGCAGGAGGAATTTTTCCATACCTTCAACAATCTTTATGAGAGCCACAAGCAGATTGTCCTCACCTCCGACCGGCCGCCGCATGAAATGGTCCGTCTGGAAGACCGTCTGCGTACCCGTTTTGAGTGGGGCCTGATTGCAGACATTCAGCCGCCGGATTATGAGACGCGTATGGCAATCATCAAAAACAAGGCTATGAGCCTTGGTCTCGACATTCCGGACGATGTCTGCAATTACATTGCAGAGAACATTACAAACAACGTCCGCCAGATTGAAGGTACCGTCAAAAAAATCATGGCCTTCAAAGAGCTCGACGGAATGACGCTCGATGTTCCGAACGTCTCGCGCGCCATCAAAGACATGTATAAGGGCAAGACAGAAAATCTACCAACGCCGAGCCTTATCATCAGCGAGGTCTGCCAGTTCTACGGTATTGAAGAGCAGGTGCTCCGCAGCACGCTGAAAAACAAAAACACCGCCGAAGCGCGGCAGGTCGCGATGTATCTCATCCGGACAATGACCAATCTCTCGCTTCCCGAAATCGGCCGTGAGTTTGACCGCGATCATACAACCGTTATGCACGGTCTGAAAAAGGTTGAGCAAGCTTTGCAGAGCAGCACCTCCAACCTTCCCGATACCATCCGCGACATTACGGCAAACATCAATAACAAACTTTAAAATTTATCCACATTTCCCTGTGTATACACCTCTTTATCCTTGTTTACAACCGTGAAACTTCTGTTTCACAAAAGATGCTGTGTAAAACCCTTCTTTTGCACTCAGAGCCTGTGGAAAGTTTTTCTTAGAGTTTTCAAGCGTTTTTCCACTTATCCACAAGTCGCACCCTCTACTGTTACTTACTACTGAAATTATCCTTTCGTTCTTTAAGAACGAAAACGGGAGGTATCCTACTATGAAATTTACCTGTGAAAAAAATCAGCTAGTATCCGCCATCTCTGTCGCCTCGCGCACGGTCGCACAGAAAAGCGCCATCGCAAGTCTCGAGGGCATTCTTGTCCGCGCGGGTGTCAAAGTGACGCTGACCGGTTATAATCTGGAAACAGGTATCACCGTTACTCTGGATGCGGATATCCAGGAAGCCGGCGCCTGCATTATGCCCGCCCGATTGTTCTTTGATATCATCCGAAAACTGCCGGACGACACGGTCAGCATTCAGGTCGACGACAACTTCAAGGTTTCCATCAAAGGCGGCATTTCCTCTTTTACCATTACCGCCCTATCCGCCGACGATTATCCAGAGCTTCCGGACGTTGATTCGGAAAAAGGCATCCGCGTTCCGCAGAGCGAGCTGAAAGCCATGATTTCCGGCACAATTTTTGCCGTCAGCGAAAATCAGGCCCGCCCGATTCATACCGGCGTTCTCTTTGAGGTGGAAGATACCACGATTACAAGCGTCGCCGTCGACGGCTACCGTCTGGCGCTTCGCCGGTATACATCCGAAGAGAGTCTGGAGCGGACGCTTAAATTTGTCGCGCCGGCAGCGGCCCTCAAGGAAGTTGAAAAAATCCTCGGCGATACCGACGAGCCCGCCATCTTCTATCCGGGCTCCAAGCATATTTTGTTTTCCATCGGCGAAGCGACGCTTGTCTGCCGCATTCTGGAGGGCGAGTTCCTGGATTGGCGGCGCGTGCTGCCGCAAAACAACCCCGTCAAGCTCGTCGGAAATGTCAGCCAGCTGACAGATTCCATTGAGCGTGTGGGTCTTGTCATCTCTGAAAAGCTCAAAAGCCCGGTGCGCTGCCGCTTTGGTGACAATACGGCGGAATTCCGTACGGTGTCAACCATCGGTGAAGCCTATGATGTCTGCCCCATCGCGGGAGATGGCAAGGATCTTGAAATCGGCTTTAACTGCCGCTATCTTCTCGATGCGCTGCGCGCGGTACCCGACAGCGAGTGCACGCTGGAGATGATCAATGGTCTGAGCCCGATTGTGCTCAATCCGACGGAAGGAAAGCGCTACAGTTATATGGTTCTTCCTGTCCGTCTGAAAGCGGGAGAGTAAGCTATGAAGGTTCGTGTTACAAAGAAGTTGTCACAAGATACCATACAGATTCCGATCACAACGGAATTTATCAAGCTGCAGGATTTTCTGAAGTTTGCGAATGTCTGCGAGTCCGGCGGCATGGCCAAAACCTTTATTCAGAATGAACAGGTACAGGTAAACGGCAAGGTCTGCACGCAGCGCGGCAAAAAGCTTCGTCCGGGCGACACCGTCAGCTTTATGGGCAACACCTGGGCCGTTGCCCGGGAGGACGTATGAACTTAGAGCAGCTGGAGCTGTATGACTTTCGCAATTATAGCTCCCTGCAGCTGGAGCTTGTGCCGGGCGTCAATCTGATTGTTGGAGAAAACGCGCAGGGGAAGACAAATCTTCTGGAGGCTGTCAGCTATCTCTCCACGGGGCGGAGCTTCCGCACCGGAAGAACGCAGGAGCTCATCCGCTTCGGAAGCGAGTTTGCAGACCTTTCCTGCAAACTCTTTTCGCAGGGACGGCAGCAGTCCATCCGCGCCGTACTTTTTCAGAATCGCCGCCCGCGGCAGCTCTATGTCGGCGGCGTCAAGCAAAAAAGCGCCGCGGCGCTGTCCGGCGTTTTGACGACTGTTCTGTTTTGCCCGGAGGATCTTCTGGTTCTCAAGGGCGGAAGTCAGGCGAGGCGAAAGCTGATCGATAACGCGCTTTGTCAGCTTCGGCCTGGCTATGCTTCCGCGCTGGCTGAATACGGAAAGCTGCTGGAGAGCAAGACAAAGATTCTAAAGGATTACCGGGAGGTTCCGTCCTTGCTGGAGCCGCTGCCCGAGTATAATTACCGTCTGGCGCAGGTCGGCGCGCTGCTGATTTCTCAGCGCGCGCGGTACTTAGAAGCGCTTGGAAAAGCGGCTGCCGCGTATCACAACGAATTTTCCGGCGGGCGCGAGCAGCTGACGCTTTCTTATCATACCGTCAGCACAGTCACAGATCCGTTTGCCGACCGGCAGACGATATTTACGCAGATTCTGGAACATCAGGAGTCGCACTATCGCGCGGAGCTGGACTCCGGGCAGGCGCTGACCGGTCCGCATAAGGACGATTTTGACGCGCTGCTTGGAGATATCCCTGTCAAGTCCTATGGCTCACAGGGACAGACCCGCACGGCGGCCATCAGCCTCAAGCTCTCAGAGCGCGAGCTTCTTCGCCGTGATACGGGCGAGGAGCCGGTTCTGCTGCTCGACGACGTGCTCTCGGAGCTGGACGCCAGCCGGCAGGACTTTGTTCTCAATCAGATCACGTCCGGCCAGGTGCTGATCACCTGCTGCGAGCTTGACCGGCTGACGCAGATCGGCAAAACTATTACCATTCACCACGGAGGCGTGCAATGTACGTAGATATCGGATACGATCTTGCTGTGCGGGCCGGACAGGTTCTGGGCGTATTTGATCTGGACAATACCTCATGGTCCAAGCGCACGCGGGAATTTCTGCAGCGCGCGCAGGAAGACGGAAGCATCATTGAAGCGACCGATGAACTTCCAAAATCCTTCGTCCTGACCTATGAATACGGTCAGACGCGGATTTATCTGACGAAATTCAACGCGGCAGTTCTTGCAAAACGCTTTGTGCAGAGCGGAAAAGCAAAGCGTTGATATCCGATACGATTCTGAAATAACCCCGTCTTCTCTTGCGAAGACAAAAAGGAGTTCTCATATGAGCGAAGAAATTTTGAAAACGGAAGTCGTGGAAACGCAGTATGACGCCAGCCAGATTCAGGTTCTGGAAGGGCTGGAGGCTGTGCGTAAGCGGCCCGGCATGTACATCGGCTCGACAAGCGTCTCGGGCCTGCATCATCTGGTCTATGAGATCGTCGACAATGCCATTGACGAGGCTCTGGCCGGATATTGCCATCATGTGCAGGTAACCATCAACGAGGGAAATACCATCACCGTCTTTGATGATGGCCGCGGCATCCCGGTCGATATCCAGGCGCAGACCGGAAAGCCGGCGCTGGAGGTTGTATTTACCGTCCTGCACGCCGGCGGCAAGTTTGGCGGAGGCGGCTACAAGGTCTCCGGCGGTCTGCATGGTGTCGGCGCGTCCGTTGTAAACGCGCTTTCCGAGTGGTTGGTTGTTGAGGTGCATAAGGACGGGAAGATTTATGAAATGCAGTTTTCCCGGGGAAATATTACAAGCCCTATGCGAATCATCGGCACTACGGACCGGACCGGCACAAAGGTCACCTTCAAGCCGGACCCGCAGATGTTCGACACAACGGAGTACGACTATGAGACGCTCCATACGCGCATGCGCGAGCAGGCGTTTTTAAACGCAGGACTTCATATCACGATTTCCGATGAGCGCATCGAATCGGCCGATAAGCCGGAAAAAGAGCGCTATGACTCCATGTGCTATGAAGGCGGCATCCGCGAGTTTGTCCAGTGGTACAATCGCCATAAAACGCCCATCCATCCGGAAGTGATCTATATGGCGGGCAAAAAGGGCGACCAGACGGCAGAAGTTGCCCTGCAGTACAACGATTCATTTGCCGAGACCATTGTCTCGTTTGCAAACGATATTCATACCCCCGAGGGTGGCATGCACGAAGAGGGCTTCAAACGGGCCCTGACGTCCGTACTCAACGCCTACGGCCAGAAAAAGGGCATCATCAAGGCAGACGATAAGGTCTCCGGCGAGGATGTTCGCGAGGGCCTGACCGCCATCATCTCTGTCAAGCTGACAGATGCGCAGTTTGAGGGCCAGACGAAGGCAAAGCTCGGCAATGCCTCCATCCGTACCCTGGTCAATTCCATTGTGGCCGATCAGCTGGCGACTTTCCTGGAAGAAAATCCGGCCGTTGCCCGCGCGATTCTCGATAAGGCCATGATGGCCAACCGCGCAAGAGAGGCTGCGCGCAAGGCACGCGAAGCCATCCGCCGCAAGACAGGTCTGGAATCCGGCCAGATGCCGGATAAGCTCCGCGACTGCAACGATACCGATCCGACGCTCACTGAAATTTACATCGTCGAGGGCGACTCCGCAGGCGGCTCCGCCACACAGGGCCGCGACTCCCGTTTCCAGGCGATTCTTCCGCTTTGGGGCAAGATGCTGAACGTCGAGAAGGCCAGAGCCGATAAGGTCTATGGCAACGACAAGCTCTCCCCTGTCATTACGGCGCTTGGCGCCGGTATCGGCGACGAGTTTAACCTGGACAAACTCCGCTATCACAAGGTCATTATCATGGCCGATGCCGATGTCGACGGAAGCCATATCCGCACGCTGCTTCTGACGTTCTTCTTCCGCTTCATGCGGCCGCTCATAGAGCAGGGCTATGTCTATTCCGCGGTGCCTCCGCTTTATAAGCTGACGCGCGGAAAAACGGTGAAAGTCGCGTTCTCCGACGACCAGCGCGATCAGATTTCAAGCGAACTGCGCGGCGGCAATCCCAACGTGAAGGTCGATATCTCCCGCTTCAAGGGCCTCGGCGAAATGGACCCGCACGAGCTCTGGGAGACGACCATGAACCCGGAGACCAGAACGCTGCGCCGGATCACGCTGGAAGACGCGGTTGCCGCCGATCAGATCTTTACGGTTCTGATGGGCGAGGCCGTGGAGCCCAGAAAAGAGTTCATTGAGGAAAACGCGAAATACGTCGTGAACCTCGACATTTAACGCCCTACAACTCCAAAAGGAGACCATTCTATGGCACATAAGAAAGATTATAAGCCCGAGGATATTTTGTTCCCCGAGCAGACCATTGTTCAGTCAGAACTGGTAGAAGAAATGAAGTCGTCGTACATCGACTACGCGATGTCTGTTATTGTCGGGCGTGCGCTTCCGGATGTACGAGACGGTCTGAAGCCCGTGCACCGGCGCATTCTGTACGCAATGTACGAAGACGGCCTGACCTCTGACAAACCCTTTAAAAAGTCCGCGACCTGCGTCGGCGACGTGCTGGGCCGGTACCATCCGCACGGCGACGCTTCGGTCTACGACGCGATGGTCAGACTCGCGCAGGACTTTTCCATGCGC
>CAKUCT010000048.1 GCA_934643765.1 uncultured Oscillospiraceae bacterium | reverse complement strand
GGACAGGCCCTCATCGAGGGCATTTTGATGCAGGGCCCGGACAAGCGGGCCATCGTTGTGCGCGGGCCGGAGGGTCTGGTCGAAAAGGTGGAGCCGATCAAAAAGAAGCGCGGCGTTCTGACGTGGCCGCTCATCCGCGGCGTGGTCAATTTCGGCTCGTCGATGGTGAACGGTGTGAAGGCGCTGATGTATTCGGCGGACTTTTTCCCGGAGGAAGCGGGCGAGCCTTCCAAGTTTGAAAAATGGCTGGAGCGGAAGCTCGGCTCAGAGAAGCTTGAAAAGTTTGTGGTCTCGATGTCGGTCGTGCTGGGCGTTTTGCTGTCGGTCGGCCTGTTTTTCCTGCTGCCGACGCTTCTGGCGGGGCTGATTCCGGGGCTCAAGGAACGCGCTGTGCTGCGGAGTCTGATAGAAGGCGTGTTCCGGATTGCAATTTTTCTGGGCTATATGATCCTGGTGTCCAGGACGCCCGATATGAAGCGCGTGTTTTCCTATCACGGCGCCGAGCACAAGACGATTCGCTGCTACGAAGCGCAGCTGCCGCTGACGGTTGAAAATGTCCGCCCGCAGACAAGGCTGCATCCGCGCTGCGGCACGAGCTTTTTATTTGTCGTCATCATCATTTCGATTCTCATTTCCGCGCTCTTCAGCGCGATTTTCCCGATCAGCAACACGCTGCTGCGGATGGTCTCGCGGCTGATTATGCTGCCGTTTATCGTGGCGATTGCGTATGAGTTCAACCGCCTGGTCGGCCGGCACGACAATAAGCTGACAAGAATCCTCACCGCGCCGGGCATGTGGTTCCAGTATTTTACGACCAACGAGCCGGATGATTCGATGATTGAGGTCGCAATCAAGGCGCTTGAGCTGGTGAAGCCCGAGCAGGAAGGCGCGGATCGATGGTAAAAAAGTACGGAGAGCTGTATCTTGGCGCAAGGAAGACGCTGCTGCCGGTTGAGGGCGAAAATGCCGCGGTCTATGCAAGAGAGCTTTTGAGTCTTGCGTCCGGGAAGTCTGTCGCCGCGCTGCTGGCTGACCGCGAGCTCTATGCCTCCGAGGCCATTGAAGAAAAGCTGAATGGGTACTTAGCGCGCATTCTGGCAGGCGAGCCGCTGGCCTATATCCTGGGCGAGTGGAGCTTTTACGGGCTTTCGTTCAAGGTGACGCCGGATGTGCTGATTCCGCGCGACGATACAATGGCGGTGACAGACCTTGCCATCGAAGCGCTGCGCGGCATGCCATCGCCGCAGCGGGTGCTCGATCTTTGCACGGGCTCGGGCTGCATCGGCCTTGCGGTTGCGCACAATGTAGACAGCGCACGCGTGACGCTGGCCGATATTTCAGAGCCCGCCCTGCGCGTGGCAAAGGAGAACATCGCGCGCCTGAAGCTCAAAAACCGCGTGACCGCCTTCCCGGCGGACGCGCTGCAGCGCGCGCCGAAATTTCTTGGTACGTTCGATCTGATTGTGTCCAATCCTCCGTATGTAACGAGCCGCGAAATGTCGCAGCTCGATGTGTCTGTCTGGGCCTATGAGCCGCATCTGGCGCTGGAGGGCGGCGCGGATGGACTGGACTTTTACCGCGCAATTCTGCAGAATTTCACTCCGGCGCTCCGCCCGGGCGGAACAATCTGCTTTGAATTTGGCTTTGGGCAGGAGCTTGCCGTCGGCATGCTGCTGCAGGAAGCCGGCTTTGAAGAAATTGTGTTCCGGAAGGATCTGCGCGATGTGGTCCGCGCGGTTGCGGCAAGAAAACCGGAGGTTTGAGAAAGTTTCAAACGAATGTTTGATTTATGCGATTTCCTGTGATATACTGTAGAAAACACCAGAAAAGGAAGGCTGTTGGCTATGGCAGTAGAGAAGAAGAAAAATGATGTCGTCCTGAGCGACAAGAAAAAGGCGCTGGAGACGGCGATTTCCCAGATTGAAAAGAATTTCGGCAAGGGCACGGTCATGCGCCTGGGCGACCGGCCGGAGATGAACGTGGAAGCGATTCCGACTGGCTCTCTGGCGCTGGACGCGGCGCTCGGCATCGGCGGCGTGCCGAAGGGCAGAATCATTGAAATCTATGGCCCGGAGTCTTCCGGTAAGACGACGCTGGCGCTGCATATCGTGGCTCAGGCGCAAAAGCGCGGCGGCGAGGTTGCGTTTGTGGATGCCGAGCACGCGCTCGATCCCGACTATGCCGCGAGAATCGGCGTGGACATTGACTCCATGCTGGTCTCCCAGCCAGACACCGGCGAGCAGGCGCTGGAAATTACGGACGCGCTGGTGCGCTCGGGCGCGGTGGACGTTGTGGTTGTGGACTCGGTCGCGGCGCTGACGCCGCGGGCCGAAATTGAAGGCGAGATGGGCGATACCTTTGTCGGCCTGCAGGCAAGACTCATGTCCCAGGCGCTTCGCAAACTGGCCGGCAATATCGCGAAGACCAACTGCGTCGTCATCTTTATCAACCAGCTTCGTATGAAGATTGGTGTCATGTACGGCAATCCCGAGACGACCACCGGCGGCAACGCGCTGAAGTTCTATGCTTCCGTCCGCATCGATATCCGCCGGACCGAGGCCATCAAGAACGGCACGGAGATCGTCGGCAACCGCACGCGGGCCAAGATTGTGAAAAACAAGGTTGCGCCCCCGTTCAAAGAGGCGATCTTCGATATCATGTACGGCGAAGGCATCTCGAAGTGGGGCGAGCTTGTGGATCTGGCAGTGCAGCTGGACCTCATCAACAAGTCCGGCAGCTGGTTCTCCATCGGAGACGAGCGCATTGGCCAGGGCCGCGACAACGCAAAGCTCTATCTGCAGGAGCACCCTGACGTCGCTGAGCGCATCGAGCAGGAAGTGCGCGACAACATGTGGAAGCTGCAGGGCAGCCGCGCCAAGCCGCCCATCGCCCCGGCGAACAAAGCGGTAAACGTGTCGGCAGACGATTTTAACGATGAAACTTGAGCGGCTCGAGCCGTTGGACTCGCCAAATTATCTGAGGCTGATCTTTGACGACGGCAAGCGGCTCAAGGCGCCTGCGTTCAAGGTCGTGGAGCTTGGCCTTGCGCCGGGAGACGAGGTTCCGCCGGAGATTTTTCTGGCGCTGGAGCAGGCGCAGAGCCTGGCTTTGTGCAAAGAGCGCGCCGTGCGGATCATCACGGCCAGCGGCGTATCAAAAAAGGAGCTTCGCAAGCGCCTGATCCAAAAGGGCGAAACGGAAGAGGACGCGGACGCGGCGGTTTCGTGGCTTGAAGAGCTGCATCTGATCGATGATCTGGAGACGGCGAAGCAGCTTGTCCGCAGCGCGGCCGCGCGCGGCTACGGAAGGGCCCGGGCAAAGAACATTCTCTATGAGAAGGGAATTGAAAAGGAGCTCTGGGACGAAGCGCTTGCGGAACTGCCGGAAATGGACGACGCGATTGATCTATTTTTGCGCAGGCGCTTGCAAGTCAGGCCGCTTGATGATAAACTAATCAGGAAAACGGTTGACGCGCTGATCCGGCGCGGACACAGCTATTCAGATATCCAGGCGGGCCTGCGCCGGTTTGAGGCGGGGCTGGAGCTGGAAGAAACGTGGGAGGATACGCAATGAGCAAAACCATTGGCATGATCAGCCTGGGCTGCGCAAAGAACCAGGTCAATGCCGAGCAGATGCTCTTTTTGCTGCGCGTGGCAGGCTTTGAAATCCTGCCGGACCCGGACGGTGCGGATCTTGTGATCATCAATACGTGCGGATTTATTGAGTCGGCAAAAACAGAGGCCATCGACAACATTCTGGCGATGGGTGAACTGAAACAGGAAGGACGCGTCGGAAAGATTCTGGTGACGGGCTGTCTTGCCCAGCGCTACCAGAAGGAAATTGTAGACGAAATGCCGGAGGTAGACGGCGTACTCGGAACAGGCTCGTATTATGACATCGTCTCGGCGGTGAACAAGGTTCTGGCGGGCGAGCACGTGAGCGAATTTGGCGATATCAACGCGCCGCTGACAGAGCCGGAGCGGATTTTGACGACGCCTGAATATTACGCATACTTAAAAATCGCCGAGGGTTGCGACAATCACTGCGCGTTCTGCGTGATTCCGTCGCTGCGCGGCCGGTACCGCAGCCGCCCGATGGAGGAGCTTCTGAAAGAGGCGCAGGATCTGGCAGACAGCGGCGTCAAGGAGCTGATCGTCGTTGCGCAGGATACGAGCCGCTACGGCATCGACCTCTACGGCGAGCGGAAGCTGGCGGAGCTTTTGAAAAAGCTCTGCGCGATCGACGGCTTTGTCTGGGTCCGCGTGCATTATCTCTATCCGGATGAAATGTCGGATGAGCTCATTGACGTTTTGGCCAGCGAGCCGAAGATTGTGAAGTATCTTGACATTCCGATTCAGCACATTAACGACAACATTCTGCGCGCGATGAACCGCCGCGGAAACGGCGAGTATGTCAAGCAGCTTCTGACGAAACTGCGCGAGAGAATCCCGGGTCTTGTTCTGCGCACGAGCCTGATTACGGGCCTTCCCGGCGAGGGAGAAGAAGAGTTCCAGCAGCTGTGCGCATTTCTCAAGGAGTTCAAGCTCGAGCGCGCGGGGACGTTTGCGTTCTCTCCGGAAGAGGGCACAAAGGCCGCGCAGATGGATTATCCCGATACCGAGATTGCGCGCGAGCGCGCCGAGATTGTAAACGAGCTGCAGTCGCGCATCATGGACGAGTACAACGCGTCTTGTGAAGGCAAGACCATGCAGGTGCTCTGCGAAGGGTATGATCCGGACGAGGAGTGCTACTACGGCAGAACCTACGCCGACTCTCCCGACATTGACGGCCGGATCTGGTTCACTGCGTCGCGGCACATCAAGACAGGTGATTTTGTGGACGTATGCGTAGTCGGCGCATACGATGGAGAGCTGACAGGTATTCTGGAGGAGGACATGACAGATGACGACGGCGAGTAAAATTACACTGGTGCGGGTGGTTCTCATCCCGTTTTTCATGGTATTTCTGATTCTGAGCGGTACAAAGCCGGAGCTGGACTATATGCGCTGGATTGCGTTGGCTGTGTTCGTTGTCGCAAGCGTCAGTGACTTCCTCGACGGCTACATTGCCCGGCACTATAATCAGGTGACGGACTTCGGCAAGTTCCTCGACCCGCTGGCAGATAAGCTGCTGGTCACTGCGTGCCTGATGATCTTCGTCGGCCAGGGCCGGATGGAAAGCTGGATTGCGTTCATCGTTGTTGCGCGCGAGTTCGCGGTAACGGGCCTTCGGCTGGTCGCCGCCAACAACGGCAGAGTCATTGCCGCCGGCTGGTCCGGAAAGATCAAGACCTCCTGCACGCTGGTCGGCCTGATTGCGATGATGGCCTTCCCGGGCGTTCAGGTGCTCGATACCATTGTGTGCGTCGTGATTCTGGTGACGACGCTTTACTCCGGCGTGGAATATTTCCAGAAGAACTGGGATATTCTGAATCTGAAAGCTTGACATTTTCTTTGCCTGATGCTATGATGTCGGCAGAAATCAGGGGAACCCGGTTTGAAAAGTTCATATCGCGTGGATCGAAAAGAGTACCTTACCGCGCTGCACAGAGAGTTTCCGTCACCGGCTGAAAGCGGAAATGCAGTTGAGTCTGGGAACGTGCGTTCGGGAGCGAGGGGAGACCCCGTTTGGGCCGCGTCAGTGCCTTAAGTGAGAAATCAGAGTGGAACCGCGAGTATTTTTATGCCCGCCTCTTGAGTCAAAGAGGCGGGCATTTTTATTTTGCTTCACGGCCTTGGCCGTGAACGCATTGAAGAAGCAGTTCAATCCAGGAGGGAGCCTATTTGCATATCATTGAAGATATTCAGGCTTACAAACGAAATGACCCGGCAGCTAGGAGCGTGGCGGAAATTCTACTGCTCTACAATGGGCTGCACGCAACAATTGATTACCGCATTGCCCACTGGCTGCATGTGCGCGGGCTGCGTTTTCTGGCGCGCAGCATCTCGCAGTGGTCGAAAATGTGGACCGGAATTGAAATCCACCCCGGCGCCAAAATTGGCCGCCGCCTGGTCATCGACCATGGTACCGGCATTGTCATCGGCGAGACGGCGGAGGTCGGGGACGACTGTCTGCTCTATCAGGGCGTGACCCTGGGCGGCACTGGTAAGGACACCGGAAAACGCCATCCGACGCTTGGCAATAACGTCATGGTCGGCGCGGGCGCGAAGGTGCTGGGCCCATTTAAGGTCGGCAATAATGCGCGCATCGCGGCAAATTCTGTTGTTCTGCGCGAGGTTCCGGACAACGCGACGGTGGTTGGCGTACCGGGCCGGATTGCGCGGCTGAGCGGAGAAAAGCTCGACCATATCCACACGCCGGACCCCGTGATGATGGAAATCGAAAGCATCAAGCAGCGCCTGGCCGCGCTGGAGCATGCGGCTGAAACAAAAGAATAAACAGGGAGGAAACACCATGTATCTTTATAATTCCGCAACACACAAGAAAGAAGAGTTTGTCCCCAACGACCCGAAGCTCGTCAAGATGTACACCTGCGGCCCCACGGTCTATCACTTTGCCCACATCGGCAATCTGCGCAGCTATATCATGGAGGATGTGCTGGAAAAGTATCTGCGCTATATTGGCTACCCTGTCAAGCGCGTGATGAACATCACGGACGTGGGTCATCTGACTTCGGACGCAGACGAAGGCGAAGACAAGATGCTCAAGGGCGCCAAGCGCGAGCACAAGAGCGTCATGGAGATTGCGCAGTTTTATACCGACGCGTTCTTTGACGACTGCAGGAAGCTCAACATCAAGCGGCCCGACGTCGTCCAGCCCGCGACCGGCTGCATCGACGAGTATATCAAGATCATCACGAAGCTGCTCGACACGGGCTATGCCTATCAGGCGGGCGGCAACGTGTACTTTGACACGTCGAAGCTGGAAAAATACTATATCTTCAACGAGCACAACGAGGAAGATCTGGCCGTCGGCGTGCGCGAAGGCGTGGAAGAGGACACCAACAAGCGCAACAAGAATGACTTCGTCCTCTGGTTCACCAAGTCAAAGTTTGAGGATCAGGCGCTCAAGTGGGACTCTCCCTGGGGCGTCGGCTATCCGGGCTGGCACATTGAGTGCTCCGGCATTTCGCTCAAATATCTGGGCGAGGACCTGGATATCCACTGCGGCGGCATCGACAACGCCTTCCCGCACCACACCAACGAGATTGCCCAGTCCGAGAGCTACATCGGCCACCACTGGTGCAATTACTGGATGCACGTGATGCATCTGAATACCTCGACGGGCAAAATGTCCAAGTCGAAGGGCGAGTTCCTGACAGTCTCGCTGCTTGAGCAGAAGGGCTATGACCCGCTGGCCTACCGGCTGTTCTGCCTGCAGAGCCATTACCGCAAGAGTCTGGTCTTCTCGTGGGAGAATCTGGACAACGCAGCCGGCACCTATCAGAAGCTGATTGCGAAGATCGCGGCGCTTAAGCCCTCTAATGAGGCGCTGGACGAAGAAGCTGTTAAGGTTCTTCGCGAGAAGTTCAACAAGGCGCTTGGCAACGACCTCAACACCTCTCTTGGCATTACGGCGCTGTACGACGTTCTGAAATATCAGACAAACGACGCAACGAAGCTGTATCTGCTGGACGACTTTGACAAGGTTCTGAGTCTGGATCTTCTCAAGAAAGCAGACGAGGCGCGCAAGAAGGCCGCCAGCGCGAAAGCAAGCGGCGGCGAGTACAATATCATTTCCGAGTCCGGCGAGCAGGACGCGGCCGTGGAGGCCAAGATCCGCGCGCGGTACGATGCCAAGAAGGCAAAGAACTTTGCCGAGGCGGACCGCATCCGCGACGAGCTCAAGGCAGAAGGCATTGAGCTGACCGATGTGCCCGGCGGCGCAAAATGGAATAGAATCTAAACAAGAACCCCTCTGATTTTATCAGAGGGGTTTCCTTTTGCGCTCAGCGCCTACAAAACACATTTATTGGCGGCGGGAAAAGAGGATGAGCAGAGCAAACAGTAGCGCCAGGCCGAGCGCGGCGGACAGCAGGCACAGATTCTGGTTCTGACGGGTCAGCGTGTGGTTTTCCAGAACCAGCGTATGAAACTCCGGCCTGCGTTCAAAAACGGCGGCGCAGCAGTCGAAGGCTTCGGCGTGCGGCTGCACCGAGCAGCCGCCAAGAAGGCACGCTGCGGCTAAAAGCAACGGGATAAGGATGCGGCACATGGCTAAAACATAACATTCCTTTCTTTTGAAGTTTCACCACGACGGGCGGGGCAAAGCGCCCCGCTGCCGGGTGAAAACAAAAACGCCGCGCAGGAGAACCTCCCACACAGCGAAGGAATGCAAAATTCCGATGCAAAAACGACCACAAAAATATCACAAACAAACAGACTGCCCTTGTAAAAAGAACGTCCATCGCTTATAATATCCGTGCGGTGCGGCCTGTGGCCGTTGTGTAGGTGCCAAACCACCTGCATAGGCTTACGGGTGTTGGCGCGCCCGTAAGCTGCTGCATTTTTGTTTTCGCGTTCAGTATAGCAGTATTTGACAGAGTTTGCAAGCCCTTTTCATTTTTATATACCATCCCCGCTGACCGGCTGAAGCGCTCCAGACGGACAGCGGGGATTTTTTATTGACCGTCCGGGCTTACCACCGGGAGACAAATTCCAGCGTCTTTTCAAGCGAATCCATCCGCGCCTCGCGCCCGAGCTGGTTGTTTTTGCCGCGTTCGCCGCGGAAGAATTTCGCGCTCCGCAGCTGCATCGGGATAAACAGATGGCTGCCGTAATCATAGCTCAGATGCCGGAATTCATATGGGAACGAATGCTCGCGCAAGCGCGCCATAATGCTGGCAGCCGCGGGCTCGGAGGGCCACATGGTATCCATTTTCGAAGAAATCAGAAGAATGGGGCCGGTCGTGTTTTCAGCCTTGATAACCGCATCCGGATTTGGCTGCTGCACAACCGGCAGATACAGGTCGTACATGCTCAGCTCCCGCAGCTGAAGACTCTTGCGCAGAATCTGTCCCAGCGGGAACTTTTCCATGCCAAACGGCGTGTACGGCAGAGGCTGTCCATGAAAGCTCCAGCTGCTCTGCGGCAGGAAGGTGATACCCTTGTCCTTGACAAAGCCCTGGCACACGGTGTTCATCGGCGCGACGGCGATGACCGCGTTGACAAAGACCGGGAAGAAGGCTTCCCGCCGTCAGGGCCAGCTCCGCGCCCTTGGAGATGCCCCACAGGCCGACCTTTTCATAGCCCATTTCGTGCAGCTTTTTTGCGGCAGCCTCCAGAAAATCAATCGGAACCAGAGAAAATTGATCCGGCAGCCCTTCCTCCAGAACATACGCCAGAGCCAGCGTCGTCAAGCCGCGCGCGCTGAAAACGCCGGAAAGTATGCGGGTAAGACTGATGCCGCCGTCGCTGCCGCTGAAGCAAATGAGCGCCTTTCCCGGGTACTTGTCCTGCGCCGGGCGGAACAGCTCGCCGTAAAAGCCGTCCGATTCAACACGGTATGTAAGATTCTCTGTTTAAGACATCAAGGTATCATCCTTTCGACATATTCTAAACGCTTTATATCACAATTACCCCCGTTCGCAAAGTCGCGCGCTTGATTTGCGAAGCGGCCGGCGGTATAATATCATAAACAGCTCTGCTTTTCAGAAGAATCAGAGAAATTACAGCATAAGGAGCTATTCCATGAAGCTGATGATTTTAGACGGCAACAGCATCATCAACAGAGCCTATTACGGTGTGCGCCTGCTCAGCACCAAAGACGGCGTGTATACAAACGCAATCTTTGGCTTTTTGAATATTCTCGAGCGTCTGCGCGCCGAAGAGCAGCCGGACGCGCTGTGCGTGGCCTTTGATCTCAAGGCGCCAACCTTCCGGCATAAGATGTACGACGGCTATAAGGCCACGCGCCACCCGATGCCGGAAGAGCTTGCCATGCAGATGCCCATCATGAAAGAAGTTCTGGGCGCGATGAATATCCCAATCTACGAATGCGAGGGCTGGGAGGCAGACGACATTTTAGGCACCGTCGGCGATATCTGCGCGCGCGCAGGCGAAGACTGCGTGATTGTCACGGGAGACCGGGACTCTTTGCAGCTGGTGAGCGAGCATGTGACGGTGAAGCTTGTTGTGACGCGCGCCGGACAGACAACGTCTACCTGTTACACGCCGGAAATTTTCCGCGCGGAGTATGGCTTTGCGCCGGAGCGGCTGGTCGATCTGAAAAGCCTGATGGGAGACAGCTCCGACAACATTCCGGGTGTGGCCGGTATCGGGCCGAAGACCGCGACGCAGCTGCTGCTGGACTATGGCACGCTCGACGGTATTTATGCGCATCTGGCGGACATCAAGGAATCCGTGCGCAAGAAGCTGGAAAAGGACCGTGAGCAGGCCTATCTTTCCTATGACCTGGCAACCATCCGCAAGCAGGCGCCGGTGGCATTTGTGCCGGAGGAAAATCTGGTGCGCCCGGTGGATAACGACGCGCTGTATGCGCTTTTTGAGCGGCTGGAGTTTACGCGCTTGATTGCGCGCTACAATCTTCACGTACCGCAGCAGACGAAGGCGCAGGAGACGGTCGAGGCCGTCATTACATGCGAAACCGTGACGGATGCGGCGCGGGCGAGGGAAATTGCGGCGCGGCTCGCAAAAGAGAATTATGTGAACTTCATCGCAGAAGCGGACCTTTCAAAAATCGCCGTAGAAACAGAGAATACAGGCTATCTGTTCTCTGGCGAAGCGGTGGGCGATAAAGAATTTATGTCAACTTTTTTCGGCGCTCGGGTCAAGAAGGTCACGCATGACTGCAAGCCGCTGATGCGCGCGCTGCTGGAAAAGGAGCTTCCGGCGGAGGGCTTTGTCTTTGATACGGCGCTGGCCGCTTATGATCTGGACGCGACGCGCGGAACGTATCCGCTTGACGATGTCTTCTCGCAGTATTGCGGCGCGCGGATCGGCTACGCGGACGAGCAGACGGCCGGAGAACTTCCTGCAAAGGAGGCGGCGCTTCGGGCCAGGGCCGCGGCAGTCGCAGCGCTGTATGCGATGCTCCCGGAAAAGCTCCGGGCTGCCGGGATGGAGA
>CAKUCT010000047.1 GCA_934643765.1 uncultured Oscillospiraceae bacterium | reverse complement strand
GCCGCCTTGACCGCCGCCTCGTGGAAGTATTCCTTCTGCTGCTTGCGGCGCTCCTTTGCCTGCTGCTTGCGGCGGGTGATGCCGGCCTTGACGGGGTTATAGTTGCCGGAGACCTTCTTGGGGGCCGCCGCCTTCTTTTCTGCCTTCTTCTTTTCCTGCTGCACCTTCTCCGATTTGCGCCAGATCACAAACTTCGAGCCCACAACCTGGATGCCCTCGGCGCCCGTCGCCTCACACAAGGCATCCGATACCTCACGCGGCGTCATCATCGCCGTCTCAAGCACGCGCCCCTTGACCAGCTCATGCAGATCAAGCAGCTTCTCCGCCTCAGCGACCAGCGTTTCCGACACGCCGCCCTTGCCGACCATCAGGGTCGTATCGATTGTATTGGCCTGCGCGCGAAGCTCAGCCCGTTCCTTACTTGTCATATTGTTACCTCATTCTATTCTAATGTACCGGCAGCTGCATCCCCCGGCAGACTGCATCGTCCGCCCCTGCAGTGCGTTTATTGTTCCTGCATCTTCTGATACTGCGCGCAAAAATTCTGCAGAGCGCGCGCCCGGTGGGAAATTGCGTTCTTCTCTTCGCTGGGAAGCTCGGCGTAGGTCATCCCCCGCTCCGGCAGATAAAACACCGGGTCATAGCCGAAGCCATTTTCTCCGTGCGGCGCCTTGGCAATCACGCCCGGGCACTCGCCGCGCGCGACAATTTTGCGCCCGTCCGGCCAGAGGCAGGTAATGACACAGACGAACTTTGCCCCGCGCTTTCCCTCCGGCACATCCTTTATATTCTCCAGCAGATACGCCGTGCGCTCTTGATCCGAGTTCTTATGGCCGTAGCGGGCCGAATACACGCCCGGCGCGCCGTCCAGCGCGTCGACCATCAACCCCGAATCGTCCGCCAGCACCGGAAGACCCGACGCCTTCATCACAGCCTCCGCCTTCAGAAGCGAGTTTTCCTCAAACGTCGTGCCGGTCTCCTCGACTTCCACATGGAGCCCATACTCCGACTCCAGCGCAATCTCAAAGCCAAGCTTTGACAGAATATTCGACAGCTCCACCAGCTTATGCTGGTTCTGGCTTGCAAGAATCACCTTCATCGCGTTCTTCCTCTCAGATCAGCGCTTCAACAAAGCTGTGCGCGTCAAACTTCATCAGATCGTCCATCTGCTCGCCGACACCGATGAACTTCACCGGAATCTTCAGCGCGTTTGCAACCGCAACCACAATACCGCCCTTGGCCGTACCGTCGAGCTTGGTTACAACCATGCCCGTCACGCCCGCGATCTGGCTGAACTGCTCGGCCTGGATGAGACCGTTCTGGCCCGTTGTGCCGTCGAGCACCAGAAGGACTTCCTTGCTCGCCTGCGGCAGCTCGCGGTCAATAATTCTCGAGAGCTTTCCAAGCTCGTTCATCAGATTCTGCTTGTTGTGAAGCCGGCCTGCCGTGTCGCAGATGATTACGTCAGAACCTCTGGCCTTCGCCGCGGCAATCGCGTCAAAGAGCACCGCGCCGGGGTCCGCGCCCTCGTGCTGCCGGATGATATCCACATGTGCCCGGCCGGACCAGACCTCCAGCTGATCGGCCGCCGCCGCGCGGAAGGTATCGCCCGCGCACAAAAGTACCTTCTTGCCGTCCTCGCGCAGAAGGTTTGCAATCTTGCCGATGGTCGTCGTTTTGCCGACGCCGTTGACGCCGATGACCAGCACAACAGACGGTTTTGTCGAAAGGTTCAGCTCCGTCGAGCCGACGTCCATCATGCCCTCCAGCACCTCTCGCAGTGCAAGCTTCGCTTCCTCAACTGTCTTGATATGCCGCTCGCGGACAAGTTTTCGCAGCTGCTCCACAGCATCCACCGTGGTCTGCATGCCAAGGTCCGCCAGAATCAGGCTCTCCTCCAGCTCATCGTAAAAATCGTCGTCGAGCTCCGAGACGGTAAAGACGCTTGAAATGGAACTCGCCGTCTTGCTCAGTCCCTGCTTCAGTTTTTCAAAAAATCCCATAGTGTTTCCCCTTTTTGGTTTTTACAGGTCAGTGTGGTCATGGCCCATTGCCCGTTTTCTGTAACCTTCTTGTCTATGCTGTAATGCCGAGCTGCTTTGCCATCTCGTCGAGACTCAGGTGCAGAATCTTCGAAATGCCCTGCTCCTGCATCGTCACGCCGTAGAGCACATCGGCCGCTTCCATGGTGCCGCGGCGGTGCGTGATGACAATGAACTGCGTTTTGCCGCTGAACTTGTGAAGATAGGTCGCGAACCGCTCCACGTTCCGGTCATCCAGCGCGGCGTCAATCTCGTCGAGCATGCAGAACGGCGTCGGCCGCACCTTTAAAATTGCAAAATACAGCGCGATGGCAACAAACGCCTTCTCGCCGCCGGACAGAAGCGTGATCGTCTTGACCTGCTTTCCGGGCGGCTGAACCTTAATTTCAATGCCGCAAGAAAGCGGTTCGTTTGCGTCCTCCAGCTCCAAGGATGCCTTGCCGCCGCCGAACATTTCCGTGAACGTGGCGCCAAAATATTCATTGATACGTGCAAATTCGCGCACAAAAATCTCCGTCATCTCGCGCGTGATATCGTCTACAATCGCCTCCAGCTCACCCTTGGCGTGCAGCACGTCGTCGCGCTGGCCGGTCAGATATTCATAGCGTTCGCTGACTCTGGCATATTCTTCAATCGCGCCGAGGTTCGGCGTGCCAAGGCCGGACATCTTCCGCTTCACTTCGCCGATGCGGCGGTTGGCCGCCGCCATCGACTCGACCTCAACCACAGCTTCCTTCGCGCTCGAGGGCGTCAGCTCATACGACTCCCAGAGCTTATCGATCAGCTGCTTCTGCTCAAGCTCGCTTGTGGCCTTCTTCTGTTCCAGTCTTGCGGACTCGCGCTCAAGCAGCAAAATATCCTTGTTTTTCTCCTGCGCCTGCTTTTCGGTCTGGTTTCGCTTGGCCTCCAGCGCCGTGCGCGCTTCCACCTCACGGCGCAGCGTCTGTTCATCCTGCCGGGCCGCCTCATCCAGCGCGGTAAGCGTTTCATGCTGCGCGGCAATCTGCTGCTGCGCCTGCTGAATTTTCTCGTGGAACGACGCAATGAGCGCCTGCTTCTGCGTCTTATCGCCCTGCATCGCCTCACACAGCGCCTGCATCTGGGCAATGGACTGCTGCGCGGTCTGCTTCTCGGCGGCCAGCGCCGCCTCGTCCACACGGTGCCCGGCAAGCTCGTCCTGCAGCTTCTGCTGCGCGGCGGAAAGGGCGTCGAAGTCTGCCTGCTGCTGCGCCTTCTGCGCGGCAAGCGCCTGCAGGCTGCGCTCCGCCTGGGCAAGCTGCCCCTGCAGCAGCGTCAGCTTTCCTTCGTCGCTGCCGCTGCGCTGCGAGAATCTTTCAAGCTCCTGCCGGCAGGATTCCTCCGCCTGCGCGACGGTTTCCAGCAACAGCTCCACCTGCTTTTTCTCTTCGCTGCGGCGCAGCACCTCGTCCTCCGCCTCGCGGAGCTGACCGCTCACGGTCTTCAGCTCATACTCCGTCTCAGACAGCTGCGAATCTGCCTCCGCCATCTGCCTGCGCAGCGCGGAAAGCTGTTCGGAGAGGGTCTTCTGCTCCTGCTCCAGACGTTTGAGTTCATTCGTTCTTGACAGCACGCCGGAGCTTTTCGCGCTCGAACCACCCGTCATGCTGCCGCCCGGGTTCATCACCTGGCCGTCGAGCGTCACAATCCGCACGCGGCTTCCGCTGCGCTTGGACATGGCGATGGCGTGGTCCAGCGTCTGGGCAATGGCCGTTCTTCCAAGAAGGTTCTCCAAAATGCCCTGATAGCGCCGGTCGGTCTGCACCAGCTCCGAGGCCATGCCGACAAAGCCCGGCGCCTGCGAGAGCGCCGCATCCTCCAGCCTTCTGCCTGTGACGGTGGACAGCGGCAGGAAGGTCGCCCGGCCGCCGTCGCGGCGTTTGTGCATCTGGATGGCAGCATTGCCGCAGGCTTCATCGTCCACAACAATATTCTGCATCGCCGCGCCCAGCGCGGTCTCAATCGCGGTTGTATACTGGTCGTCCACGCGGATGAGCTTGGAAACCGGCCCATGCACGCCTGGAAGGCTACCTCTTGCCGCCTCCTGCATCACAAGGCGCACCGCCTTGGAAAAGCCCTCAAAGTCCCGCTCCATCTCGCGCAGCATGTTAGCCTTTGCCTCGATGGTTCGCAGCTGGACCGACGCGCCGTCGATCTGCTTCTGCAGCGCAAGCTTCTTCTCCTGCCGCGTTTTGAAGCGGAGCTGATAGCCCGCGATCATATTCTGCGCCGACTGCACATCCTCGCGCGCCGCGTCAAGGGCCCTGGCGCACTGCGCCTTCTGCTGCTGCGTCTGTTCAAGGCGGGACCGGCTCGCCTCCAGGTCCTCCTGGAGCGTCTTTTTTCTGGCCTCAACTTCCTCCATGGAAGCGGTCAGAGACGCAATCTGCGTCTTTTTGTCCGCCGCGTCGGAAAGCAGCAGATTTTCCTGCGCGCCGAGCTGCACAAGCGCCTGCTGCTGCTCTGCCAGCGCCTGCTGCCCCTGCTGCACGCGCGCACTGAGCGCCTGCATGGCCTGTTCCAATGCGCCCGCCTGCTGGTCGATGCTGTCCAGACGCGCGTTCTGCTGCACAATGGTCTGCGCAATCGAGCCGCTGCGCTCCGACTGCTCGGCAAGCTCCTGCTCCACGCGGCGGATGTTCTGCTCGTTGTGCTCGGCCTCCGCCTGCAGAACGGAAACCTCCGCCTCTTTTTTCTGCCGCTCGGACTGCGCGCCGGAAATTTTTTCGCGCAGCAGATCAAGCTCCAGCGTCTTCTGGTTGAGCTGCAGGGCCATCTGCTCGGCCTGCGCATACAGCGCGTTCAGCGCGTCGTGCGCCTGCTCCAGAACAAAGGCCGCCGAGGTATAGTCCTCCTGCGCCTTTTTCGCGCTCTCGGCCACTTTGTCCAGACTCTCCAGCCACACTGTGACTTCCAGCCCCTTGAGTTCTTCGCGCAGCGTCAGATATTTTTCCGCCTTCTCCGCCTGCTGGCGAAGGGGCTCCACCTGCAGCTCCAGCTCCGAAATTTTGTCGCCGATGCGCAGAAGATTGTCCTGCGTGTTGGCAAGGCGGCGCTCGGTCTCCTCCTTGCGGTGGCGGTATTTGGAGATACCGGCCGCTTCCTCAAAGACCTCGCGGCGGTCGGTTGATTTGAGCGCCAGAATTTCATCGATTCTGCCCTGGCCGATGTTGGAGTAGCCCTCTCTTCCAAGGCCGGTGTCCATCAGAAGCTCATTGATATCGCGCAGTCTGGCCGACTGCTTGTTGATGTAGTATTCACTCTCGCCCGAGCGGTAATACCGCCGGGTAATCATCACCTCAGGCGTCTCAATCGGAAGCGTCCCATCCTGATTGTCCAGCACCAGCGTCGCCTCGGCAAAGCCGACGGCGGGCCGCTTCTGTGTGCCGCCGAAGATGACATCCTCCATCTTGGCCCCGCGCAGCGCCTTGGAGCTCTGCTCGCCCATGACCCAGCTGATGGCGTCGGATATATTGGATTTGCCGCTGCCGTTCGGGCCGACAATCGCCGTGATGTCGCAGTCGAACTGCAGAACGGTTTTATCCGGGAAGGACTTGAAGCCCTGAATTTCCAAAGAACGAAGATACACGCGCATACCTCTCTGATTATATACTATCGAGTTATTTTATCAACTTTTTCACCTAATTGCAACCACAACCCCATTTCCTTCAAAAATTGTTTTTCATCAGCTTCGCTGGTGAAAAACGCGCGGTTCGGCGCGCAGCCCCTTTGGCAAAAAACGAACGTTCTTTGCCAATAAAGAAAACCCGTAAGCAAGTGACCGGCTTGCTTACGGGCTTCTATTTAAAAAAGAGAGGAAAATGAAAAAAGATTGTATCGCTTCTTGCAGGATTATCTTAGCAAGCGAGTATTAAAAAAGATAGCGGCCATTTATTAAATATTTATAAAATGCCATGAATTTTTTGTTCATTTTCCCGTATTTCCCAGATTTCCCTTACAGGAACCGGTCCGACAACTCCTCCAGACGCGATCCGATGTGCGTTCTGAAATACTGCTGTCCACGGCCCACGGCACTGAGATAAGACGAAATCGCGTGGAACGCTTCGTCGCTCTGCCGGTTGTGCTGCGGATACTTGCCGCGTCTGAAATTCTCCAGCACGACCTCATAGCGCTGCTGCGCGTGGCCAACCGCGTCGTGCCAGGAGATATAAATTTCCTCCTGTGCCGTGCGGCCCACGCGCCGGATCGCCTCCGGCGCTTTGCAGAGCTCGGCCAGCTTCTGCGCCATGGACGCGGCGTTCTCCTCAATCAGGAACCCGCTCTCGCCGTCGCGGATGTTCTCCGCCGCGCAGCTGCCGCGCACCAGCACGCTTCCAAGCCCGCAGGCCGCCGCCTCGCGGACGACAAGGCCGTTGGTATCAAACGTCGACGGGAACAAGAACAGATCCGCCCGGCAGTACCAGCTCCGGATGACATTGCGGTCGTAGGCCGGGGCTGTAAAGAACACGCGGTCCGTCAGGCCAAGCTTCTCACTGTAGGCCATGACCTCCTCGCGGTCCGCGCCGTTTCCGACAAAGACCATCCGGAACGCCTGGCCCTGCTGCTTGAGCGTCTGCAAGGCGTCTAAAATGATGCGCAACCCCTTGTACCACATCATGCGCCCGACAAAGAGGAACACCGGCACGCCGTCGGGAAGGTCAAAGTCCTTTGTGACCTCGCGCACCGTCTGCTCATCCACGCGGCCCTTCGGGAAGTCAACGCCGTTCGGCATGACCAGATAATCCCCCTGGTAGCCAAGGCCCCGGAGATTTTCGCCCGCGCCGTGGCTGACTGTCCAGACCTCGTCGCAGGCCGTGATATTGTCCACCAGCACGCGCTTTGCCTCTTCCTGCAGGAATTTCCCCTTGATAGCGTTCGCAATATCAATATCAAACTTTGTATGATACGTAAAGACCAGCGGCACATGGATCCGGTCGCGCAGGGCTCTTGCCAGCATCGCAGACGTCACCGGGCAGTGGCAGTGAATTAGATCAAAGTTCTTCTGCTCCAGCGTCTCAAGCGTCTGGCTGGAAAACGGAAGTCCGGCGTGATAGCCCACCAGCTTTGTCAGATCGATGCTCGGATAGCGCACCACGGGAAATTCCAGCTTTGTATCGTCCGCGTCCGGATAGGCCGGGGTCACAACCGTCGCGGCCTGGCCGCTTTCGGTCAGAATTTTTGCATAGTTGACAACTGCGTTTGCAACGCCGTCTGTCACCGGCGGAAACGAGTCGTTGATCAGGCAGATTCTGCGCTGCTCCATAAAAACCTCCTTGGGTCTGTTTTTTGCGTCAGCTGACGCTTTTTTTAATAATATTATAACTTGCCGCATAAGAAAAGGGAAGCCCCAAACTGCCGGGAAGCTTCCTGGAAAATACTTCTTGATTTCTGGGCACATCCGGGCGATAATAGCACCATCCCCATCAGAATGGAGAAGCTTATGCTGCAGCTTATCGGCGGAGTACCGGTCACGATTCTCAGAAAATCCATCAAAAACATGCACCTTCGCGTCCTGCCGCCCGACGGGCGCGTGCAGGTTACAGCACCGAACCATATGCCGCGCGCCTATATTGAGCGTTTCGTGCTGGAAAAGCGCGACTGGATTGCCCTGCAGCAGACGAAACTTGCCGCCCGTCCGGCCGTCACCGCACCCGATTTTTCCGACGGACAGTGCGTGTATCTCTGGGGAGAAACCTACCGTCTGCAGCTGCAGAGCGCGCAGCGCGCAAGAATCGTCAGTCTGACAGACACGCAGATCATCCTGCACCTTCGCCCCGGCGATACCAGCGCGCAGCGCGAGACGCTGCTCAACGAATGGTACCGCGCGCAGCTGCGCGCGCAAATCGCCTCGCGCCTTCCTGTTTGGGAGAAGCGGCTGCAGCTGTTCTGCTCCGGCTGGCAGATCAAGAATATGAAAACCCGCTGGGGCACGTGCAACACAGCCACAAAGAAAATCTGGCTGAATCTGCAGCTTGTCAAGCAGCCGCCTGTCTGCCTGGACTATGTGATTGCCCACGAGCTGACCCATCTGCGCTATCCGGGCCACGGCGCGGATTTCAAGGCATTTCTGACGCGCGTGTTCCCCGATTGGCCGGCCGTGCGCCGGCAGCTCAACGAACATACATATCTGTAACACGCCCGCAGATGCCGCTTGCGTGCATCAGGCCCTATGCGCCATTTTACTATATAATAAACGCCCGGCAGTTCAGAAGAACTGCCGGGCATTATTATGTCTCTTCCCGTTCTCTGAGACCCGCGACACGGGAAATCGGCAGCGAGAAGCAGATCGCGCCCGCCCGCGTGCCGGGGCCCGCGTGCTCCGAGATGGCCTGCATGATGGCCGCCTTCTCATCCGCGTGCGCGACGATGTACACAATGTCCTTTTCATCCGCCAGGCTCACGCCGAAGAATTTCTCCGCCCGGGCCTTGCCGGTTCCCTTTGCGTGCAGCACCGTTCCGCCGCCCGCGCCCGCGCTGCGCGCAGCGTCCATGACGGTGTCGGAATAGCCTTCATTCAGAATCACCATAATCAGTTCATGTGCAAAATCCATTGTGGGCCTCCCTCCCGTCTGCGCTGTATCGGTCAGATATCCGAGTGTTTTTCCGCCCGCCACACTCTTGAGCGGCACGGCCATCATCACGCCGTTTCCCGGAATGTCCAGAAACAGTTTCCGCTTGGCCGCCTTGAAAATCTGCGTGGTCTGCTCCGCGCCGGCAAAGGTGCTGATAATCGCCTTTTCTGTCGCGTCCAGACCGTAGACCGACAGATGCTCACCCGTCGCCGTGCCCCGGCCTAGCTTCGTCAGCACCAGCCCGCCGCCGGAGCTCTGATAAATGGCAGCCATGGTATCGGCCCGGTCGCGGTCTGTAATCGCAATAATATAATACAGCTCCATCATACCGCCTCCCACAGCTCAATAATTTCATTCTCCCCGAAGTCCGGCAAAGCCGGGGCAGGCTTTTTCCGGCGGGATTTCATCACATAAATGCCGCCCATCACTTGCACCGTAATCAGCGGCATCATCGCCACCAGCGCTACAAGGCCAAACGCATCCGTCATCACATTGCCGCCCAGCGCCGTGCAGGCGCCCATCGCCAGCGGCAGCATAAATGTCGCCGTCAGGGGCCCGGAGGCAACGCCGCCGGAGTCAAAGGCGATGGCCGTAAATGTGCGCGGGACGAAAAAGCTCAGCCCCAGCGCCACGGCGTAGCCCGGCAGCAGGAAATACAGAATCGGAAGTCCTGTCAGAACGCGGATCATCGCCAGACCGTTTGCCAGCGCCACGGCAATCGACAGGCTCAGGCCCATCGCCTTTGCAGAGATCGCACCGGAGGTCAGCTCCTCGACCTGTTTGTTGAGAATATGAACCGCGGGCTCGGCGTCGATGATGAACCAGCCAAGCAGCATCGCCAGCGGAACGAGCAGCGCCGCGTGCCCGCCGGAGACAAGCTCGCTGCCCAGCACATAGCCCAGCGGCGAAAAGCCGACGTTCACGCCCGTCAGAAACAGCACCAGCCCTACAAACGTATAGCCGATGCCGACCATGATTCTTGTCAGCGGCAGCTTCCGCAGGTGCAGGGAAAACACCTGAAACAGCAGGAAAAATACGAAAATCGGCAGAAGCGCCATCGCGACCTCTGCAAGATAGGTCGGGAAGCTCCCAAGATAGTCGGCGCCCAGCTCAACGCTCGTCTGAATCCCGCGCACCACCATGCCGACATCCACAGCCGTGTCCGTGGGATAGATGGCGCCGAGCAGCATCACCGCCAGCACCGGCCCGATCGAGCACAGCGCCACGAGGCCGAAGCTGTCTGCCTTGGCGTTTTCGTCGCTTCGGATGGACGCAACGCCGACGCCCAGCGCCATGATAAACGGCACCGTCATCGGCCCCGTCGTCACGCCGCCGGAGTCAAACGCAACGGACAAAAATCCCGCGTCCGACAAAAATGCCCCCACAAACAAGACCGCGTAAAACACAATCAGCAGCAGCTGCAAAGAAATGGAAAACAGAATTCTTGCCATGCACAGCATCAAAAAAAGGCCCACGCCAACCGAAACCGTCACAATCAGGACCGTCTTGTCAATCGCCGGCACATTCGTCGCCAGCACCTGCAGATCGGGCTCCGCCATGGTAATTGCCACGCCGAGCAGGAAGCTGATCAGCAGCACAAACGGAAGATTTCTGGATTTTGTCATCTTCGCGCCGATCAGATTGCCGATGCGGGACATCGAAAGCTCCGCGCCCAGCGTAAAAAGGCCCATACCCAGAACCAGAAGGCCCGAACCCAGCAGAAACGAAAGCATCAGCCCCACATCCACCGGCACCAGCACCAGACACAGCACCGCCACAATCGCCGTCACCGGCAGAACGGACGCCGCTGCCTCTTTGAGCTTTTCCGCCAAAACCTTTTGTCTCAAACACATACTCCCTTCAATCTTTTTCTATCATTTTACCAGAAATCCCCCTGCCTGACCAGTTCAGAAAAGCAAACACTTTGTGAACTTTCCGCAGAAAAGTACAAAAACCAGCCGCAAAAATTTCTCTGCAGCTGGCTGTACGGTATTTTTGGATTGCGCTGTCGTCTTAAGCCTTCTTGAGCTCCTTGATGCAGTTGGCGCAGACATTCTTGCCCTTGTAGACCGTGATGTTCTTCGCGTCGCCGCAGAACACGCAGGTCGGCTCATACTTTTTCAGAATGATCGACGAACCGTCCACATAAATTTCAATCGAGTCCTTTTCTGCAATGTCCAACGTCCGGCGAAGCTCTATCGGCAGAACGATCCGCCCCAGCTCATCCACTTTTCTGACAATTCCTGTCGATTTCATCTTTCTGTAACCTCCATTTCAAATTTCTGTTACATGCCGCTTCCCTGCGAGTCCGGGCACACACAGAAAACCAGTGATCGACTCATCGTTACTAATCTTAACACCCATTTATGTCCAAATTTTGAACAAACTGTTTTTTCTGGAGGAATTTTATGGCGCTCACCATACTTTGGACTATTTTTTTATGTTTAAGTCTGTTCAGCGCGCTCCTCACCGGGCAAACGCAGGCCCTCTCCGCCGCACTTTTGCAGGGTGCGCAGGCGGGCGCGGCGC